>VAZL01000911.1 GCA_005883445.1 Alphaproteobacteria bacterium
ACCAGCCTTGCCGCAAGATCGACCTGTCGCTGGCGGTCGAAGGCGTCGAGCAGGGCGGTGCGGATCATCTCCGCATCGGTCGGCAGGTCGTCGAGCTGCTCGCCGCCCTCGCCCGGGATGCGCGCCGGCGGCACATTGAGATAGCGAGTAAGGTAGAGCGCCATCGCTCCGTGCAGTACGCCGCGCACGGCCGCGACGTGACCGTCGGGGTTGGCGGTCCCGATCCGCTTGAGCATCTGGTCGACCGCGTTGGCGTAGGTGAAGACGTGGTGCGCCGTTTCCCAATCGGCGTGCTCGTTGGCATTGCCGAAGCGCGCCACGCGCAGCGCCGCCGCGTAGGCGAGCGATCGGCTGAGGTCGGCAGGCGCCGCGCCCGCGCGGATCGCCGCTTTGAGCGCGTCAACGATCCTGGCCGGATCGTCACCGAGCAGCTCTCGAGCGAGCGCTGCGTGGTGCGACCAGCCACGCACGCCGCGGCCGGCAGCGAACACTTGCGGCAGTTGGTTGGCTGCTTCCTCACACAGCGCAACAAGATCAACGGGCTGGCGCCAGGCGGTCGATTCCTCGGCGCCACGGGCCGCCAGCCGATGAGGTCGAGGCACTCGAATGCCTTGTTGATGAAATCGAGCGAGTGTCCGGTGTCGGCGAACGCGCGCTCGGTCTCGGCCGCGAGCAGGGCATCGGCCAGCACCGCCGGCGAGAGACCGCCCGCAATCGCCGTGAGCAGGGTGCGCTCGGCCGCCTCGCGATGGCGCACATGTGTCCAACGCCGCAGCCAGCGCTTGAGCGCGACCGGATCGGGTTGGCTTCCCAGCGGCGCACGTTCCCGCCGCGGCGCCTCACCGTCGCAGTCCGCCGCCACGCGGCGCGCGCCGTGGAACAGGGCGAGATAGGCTTCCTCCTCTGGCAGCATGGGCAGGAGATTGGCAAGCGCCGTGAGGATCGTGAGACCCACGCCCCAGCCGTCGCGGTTCTGCGCCCCGAACAGTGCCACCTGCCGCACGATGTCGGCCCGCGGTACGTCGGCGGCGAGCTGACCATGCACGGCCTTGGCGGCGACGAGGCCGAGGTCGTGGGCGAGCCCGTCCGCAAGCCGCTCACGCCAGTGCGCGGCGGGATCGGCATGACCGAACGTGGTCTTCACCCAGACGTCGCCATCGCGCACCTCGACCGGGCAGATCGGTACGTCGTCCGCCCACAGATCGAAGGTGCAGCCGCTTTCGAGATCGAAGCGGGCGTGGTGCCAATGACAGGTCAAGATGCCGTCCTCGACGCTGCCGCGCTCGAGCGGAAAACCCATGTGCGGGCAACGATTGTCGAGGGCGAAGACGCGCCCGCGGTCGTAGATGACGAGGATCGGCCGGTGGCTACCGTGCACAACGAGCCGGCCCTTCGCTTTGAGTTCCTCAAGGCTTCCCGCGAGCGCGAATTGCTTGTTCGGCGCGTCCATGAGCATACCTCCCCGCAGTTGTCCCTTTGCGGGCGCTTAAGTACCCCCGATCCACCATCAACATAGGCATCCTCTCGCGCAAACGCGAAAGGCCGCCCTGGTTCAGGGGTCTACGCCGACGAGATTATTCAGGTTTGCCGCGCTGCATTCATGGCCTCCGCTCATAAGACCATGCCGATTTGAGTGGCTAGTCGGGGCGAGGGCTTTGTCTATGTTCGCCGAATACGCGGTGCCGGTCCACGCTGATGCGCCGCCGATCATGGACCTTCCTTCGCGGGCGTCGCCGGATCGAGCACGCGCTTCTCTATTCGGCCGTCGGATAGGACCAGGGGCAGGCCTGCTCGTGGGTTCGGCCGAGCGGGTCCCAATCCGCGAGCGTGTCCCAGATCTGTTCGGCTGCTGCCTGCGCCTGCGCGCGCAACTTGGCGAAATCGACGCCGGGAATGACTGCGCCCTCCATCACCACCTTGCCGTCGACGATGACGGTGTCGACGTCGTCGCCCACGCCGCATTCCACGACGCTCTTCACGGGATCGCGCACCGGCCCGTAGCGCAGCGTGTTGCGCCCCGAGAGATCGATGATGATGATGTCGGCGAGCGCGCCGGGCGCAAGGCGCCCGATGTCGTCGCGCCCGACCGAGATCGCCCCGCCGAGGGTCGCGGCGCGGAACACGTCCGCCGATGTCGCGGCGAGATACGTGTGGCTGGTGATCTTGCCG
>VAZL01000393.1 GCA_005883445.1 Alphaproteobacteria bacterium
AATGTCGTAGCGCAGAAAACGAAACAGCGGCTGGCCTCGCGGAGCAGGAACGCCTGCTACGTCGGCGAGTTCACTGTTGATCGGCCAGGCGGTCGGAGTGTCGCCCAGCCACGACATCAGCGTGAGTACGAGTTGCGCGGACTCGGTTATTTGCCCGCTGAGCGCCCGTATTGCCATTCCAATCGGCAGAATCCATGCCAATTCGTTCACGCTGACGTGCGGACGGAAACCTCCCGTGCCTATGGAGACGATAGTCAAATTCTCAGGGCCCAGCGACCACGACAACCCGTACTGCGGAAGCGCGGCATAGAGGAAAAGTTGAAGCGCGGGATTATTGTGAGGCGTCAGTCCACCATCGACGAATAAGCCAGGCGGTTCATTCGCGATAATTTCGATCAATTCAGGGTCGAAGTAATGCGGCGCCGCCGCGCTGGCGCGAATGAGATTGGTCAGCCGATAATATCGATTGCCAACAAATGCACGATCGGAAGGTGTGTCCCAATACTTGGATCTTGGGTTATTGGCGATGACCCAGCAGCTGCCGGTATCCAGGCGTTTGGCCACGACACCCAGGCCGGTGCGCAGATCATCCGAGTCCAGGGTCGATCGCCAAGGATGCCCTTGAGTTCCGAAATGAGATTTCGTCGATCGAATTTCGACATCAATCCTACGATCCGCCAAAACGAGCGGCGAAATACCCGGGGACCTAGTGCATGGTAAAACTTGCGCACGTCGGCTGCGCGATAGCCAAGTGCAAGAGCACCCGCGATGATCGCGCCGGTCGACGTTCCTCCGATGAAATCGAACCAATCGCAGAGCAGAGTCCGCCGGCCTTCAATTTCCTCGATGAGCGACTCCAGCCGCTCCAGAAATCCAATCGCGATTGCCCCTCGAACACCGCCGCCATCGAGCGAAAGCATTCGCTTGGGGCCCGGCCCGAAAAGATGTCGGTCGCGAGGCGACAGACCAGCGATCTCCGACGGGGCCATTGAGAAAACGGTTATACGATTGAGAAAACGGTTATAACGTCTCTTAAGCGCAGATGTATTCTAGGCCGAACAGAGTCAAAGAATCCAGAGTACGCCTCGCACCTGGACTGGGCGTCTGACGGGCGGCTGCTCGATATACGAGATTTACCAATCCCGCCATCCTCGCGCCCCGGGAGCCTGGAAATCTCGCTCGCAAGCGGTTCTGTGACAGGCGCTGGGCGATGAACATCTCCAGCCGTGGCTTGTCGAGATTCGCCGACATGCTTCGGCACCGGTGGCGACACGGCGTTGCCCGCCGCTGGCGGTCCGCATAAGGTTCGTCTCGGCGTTCGGGTCGCGGCGATCGAGGCGCGGCGTCATGTCTCGGAGGGCGGGGAGCCGGTGATCGACCAGGCGTTCGACCGCATCGCGCGCGTCATCGAAGTGACGCTCGCGCTCGCCTTCATCTTTGCGGTTCTGCTCAACTTCGCCAACGTGGTCGGCCGTTATCTGCTCGGCCTCTCGCTGCTCGGGGCCGACGAGGAGCAGATCTTCATCATGGTGGCGATGACGTTCCTCGGCGCTGCCGTCGTCACCCGGCGCAACCTGCACCTGCGCATGGACGTCTTGGTCCGCTTCCTGCCCGCGGGCGCACGCGTGGCGCTTTGCGTCGCCGAGCAGGTGCTGCTTGCGGCGCTTGCCGGCTTCGTGCTGACGCAATCTTATTTCTATGCCCTGCAGATGTGGCGGATCGGGCGCACCAGCGACATGGCCGGCATTCCCATGTGGATTCCCCACGCCACCGTCGCGATCGGCTTCGCCCTCATGCTCGTCGTCGCGCTTTGGGGCCTCGCCCGCATGATGCGACGATTGCCGGAACGCGAGGCCAGGCCATGACCTTCGCCCTCGCGGTGGTGCCGATCGCGCTGCTGCTGCTCGGCTTCCCGATCTTCCTGGTGTTGCTGACGGCGGTGACCGTCGCGCTGGTCTTCTTCATGCACGTGCCGCTCGCGGCGCTGCAACAGACCCTGTTCGCCTCCGTCAACGCCTTTGCGCTGCTCGCCATTCCGTTCTTCATCTACGCCGGCGAGCTGATGGGTCGCGGCAGCGTCGCCCAGCGCTTGGTCGATTTCGTGCAGGGCGGCGTCGGCTCGATCCGCGGCAGTCTCGGCGTGACCGCGGTCGGCACGTCTGCGATCTTCGGCGCGATTTCCGGCGCCAGCGCGGCCACGGTGGCGACCATCGGCAAGGTGATGGTGCCGGCGATGCGGCGCGCCGGCTACCCGGAGACGTTCATCGCCGGCCTCATCACCGCGGTCGGCGCGATCGACGTGATCATCCCGCCCAGCATCCCGATGATCGTGTACGGCGCGGCGGCGGAGGAGTCGGTGGCGCGCCTCTATGCCGCCGGCGTGCTGCCGGGCCTCATGATCGCGGCCATGCTCGCGCTCTACGTCATGTTTCGGGCGCGGCGCGAGAACTTCGGGGCGGGCGAGCCGTTCCGGCTCAAAGTCTTCCTTACCGCGTTCGGCCGCAGCCTGTGGGCGCTGGGCGCCCCGGTCATCATCCTCGGCGGCATCTACGGCGGTGTGTTCTCGCCGACCGAAGCCGCCGCGGTCGCCTGCGTCTACGCCGCGTTCGTCACCGCAGTCGTGTTCCGCGAGCTTACACTGCGCGACATCGTCGAAGCCGCCGCCTCGACCGTGCTGTTCACGGGTCAAATTCTCATCATCGTGGCCTGCGCCGGCGTGTTCGCGTGGCTCTTGACCGTCAACCAGGTGCCGGCCGCGATGACCACGTGGCTGCAATCGTTGAACGTATCGGCGTGGATGCTGCTGCTCGCCATCAACGTCCTCTTGCTCGCGGTTGGCTGCTTTCTCGATCCGTTGTCGGCGATCCTGCTGCTCAGCCCGCTGCTCGTGCCGCTGGTGAAGGCCGCCGGCATCGATACCGTCCATTTCGGCATCGTGGTGACGGTGAACCTCGCGATCGGCCTGTTTCATCCGCCGTTCGGGATCAACATCTTCGTGGCGCAGTCCGTGCTCGGCCTCAAGCTCGAGACCATCTATCGCGGCATCATCCCGTTCGTGATAATTTACCTCGTGGCCTTGGCGCTGATCACCTACATACCGGACCTCTCGCTGATCGGGGTTCGCTACCTGCTGGCCAGGGGTTGAGCTTGCGAGGCTATCCAGGGAGGAGAACACACATGCACGCGATCAACGCGCGTTTCGCCGGTGCTCTCATCGCAATCACGGCGGCAAGCGTGCTCGCCGCCACGCCGGCGCGCGCGCAGCAATTCACCATGAAGCTGTCGCTGCCGACGATCAACGACGTGGTGCACGAATATTACAAGGCGCTCAAGGCCGGCGTCGAAGCGCGGGCGGGCGGGCGCATCAAGCTCGAGATCTACCCGGCGAACCAGCTCGGCCAGCTTCCCGCGGTGGTGGAAGGCGTGGCGCTCGGCACGATCGAAGCGGGCAGCTCGGCGAACGGTTTCTGGGTGAGCCTCGAGCCGCGCTTCCAGGTGCTCGATGCGCCCGGCTTGTTCGACGACATCCTGCACGGCAACAAGGTCGTGAACGACCCCGCAATCCGCAGCCGCCTCGCCACCTTCGGCATGGACAAGGGCGTCGAAATCCTGGCGCCCGGCGTCTACAGCCCGATGATGCTGCTCACGCACAAAGGCGTTCGCACCGCCGCCGATTTCCAGGGACAGAAGGTGCGCACCCAAGGCGGCGCGCCGATCCAGGTCGAGCCGTTCAAGAAGCTCGGCGTGCTGCCGGTATCGCTGCCGCTCGGCGAGGCGCTGCCGGCGATGCAGAACCGCACCATCGACGGGATGATCGCAGGCGTCGCCCCGTTCACCGCGTTCAAGTACTACGACATCGCCAAGCCCATGACCTATCTGCCGTCGACCACGCTGGTCGCGCCCATCCTAGTCAACCGGCAATTCATGAAGTCGTTGGGGCCGGAGCTCGAGGCGATCGTGCGGGAGGAAGGACGCAAGGCGGAGGTGTTGTTCACGGACTGGAACGTCGCCGACATCAAGCGGGCGGAGGAGGTGTGGCGCAAGAACGGCGGCGAGCTCATCACGCTGCCGCCGGCCGAGGCCAAGCGTTACCTCGACGTGGTCGCGCCGGTCGCGACCTCGGTCCTCTCCGTCAATCCAAAAGTCAAGGACGATTACGAGGCGTTGCTGGCGGCGGCACAAAAATATCGGCAATAACGTCAAGGCCGTCGTGTCAACAGCCGGACGGCGACGGGACCCCCAGTATTGTTGTCGCGCCCACGATGCTGCTGGGCGGCGCCAAGCTGGAGGTGCCCATCGATGTGCCGGCGCATGTCGACAGCGAAAGAACAGGGGGCGCAACAGTGATGAGTGGGCTCAGGCTCGGCGCTGTCGCCCCCGACGGAACCGTCGCGTCGCTGAAATCCGGAGTGGCCACGGTGCTGCTGGGCGTCAGCAGGGGAACCGGGCTACCCACCAAGGCACTGGTCAGCGTCGGATCCGTCGTGCTGGTCATCGTCGGGTCCACCGTGCTGGCGAAGGAAGCGGGGTCTGTCATGGTCGCCGTTGGATTGCAGAAGCTGGACGTCGTGATCGTGCCGAACGGACTCGTGATTGGCAGTGGCGGGACGATAGGTGGTGAGCTGATCGAAAGATTGAAGGCGCCTGCGGAAGACGATGGCGACGACACCAAGCCTCCGCTCACCGTCGCCGCACTTGCCGCGGCGGTGCTGGTCGGGCCTATGATTCCGGTCGCCGGACATGTCGCGATTCCCCCGAGCGACGTGCCGGGGAACGGGGCCAATATGCCGAGATAGAGTTGAACGGTGCCCAGGCCACCCGGGGTCGCGCTTCCAGCGGTCACCGTTCCAGGCACGGCCATTGGGGACGGTGCGGTCATAAGGGTGGGTGACGGCCGGCGGACGGGCAGCGTACGACTCGGGTTTGGCGACGTCATCTGGGCCTCGGCCGTGCCGCAGCCCAACAAGGCCACCGCAAGAACAGCAAGAAGAAGGCGTTCCATTCAAGCCTCCTGCGTGCACCTTAGGTTTTACATTCCATCGTTCGACCGGTGGCGCTCGGCGGCGATCGCCCGCGATGGACGTCTGTTATTTCGCACTTTTCTCAATCGGTGCTGCCTGCACCTTGCTCCCGTCGGCGAGATTCACCATCGGCCTGAGAATCACCTCATCGCCTGCTTTGATGCCATCCCGCAACTCAACTTCCGTTCCCAAATCGCGCGCCACCGTCACTTTGCGAAACCGCGCGATGCCGTTTTCGATCACGACCACTTGCAAGCCGCGACTGTTGAACACCAGGGCGTCGGCGGGGACGATTACGGAGGGAGTCTTGCGGGGGATATGCAGCTCAACCGTCAAATAGAGCCCTGGGCTCAACGCCTCATCTGGGTTGGGCACGTCGATCTCGGTGAGCAGCGTTCGCGTACCCGGCGCCAAGGCCTTTGCCAAGCGCGTCACCTTACCGGGAAACGCCCGATCGGGTAGCTCGGGGACGCGAACGACCGCTTCGACTCCGGGAGCCACTCCGAATGCGGCGTCCTGCGGCACGTAGACCCAGACGCGGATCACGTCGCTTTGCATCAACGTGAACATGAATGTGCTGCCGGCCGATACGAGGCTTCCGATATCGACGTTTCGCTGGGTGATGATGCCGTCGAAAGGGGCGACGACACTCTGGTAATCCTTTTGCTGAGTGAGGACGCGGATCAGCGCCTGCTGAGCCGAGATGTTCGCCTCGGCGGCGGCAGCCGCCGCCCGCTGAGATGCGAGCGTGAGGCGATCGGTGTCGCCCTGCTGGGGCGTCAACCATCCCTTCTGAACCAGGGTGCTGTCGCGATCGTCGGTGACCTTTGCGAGATCTCGGCTGGCTTGCGCCTGCTGCAACGCCGCCTGGGTCTGGGCCAGCGTAGCCTGGGCCTGTGCAATTTGGTGATCGAGTTCGGGCGCCCAGATCTGCGCCAGCAGATCGCCCGCCTTCACATGATCGCCGATATCGACCTTGCGCGTCTCGATGTAGCCGTTGGCCCGAGCGAAAATATTGGCCGCCGTGAACGCAAGGGTCGTGCCCGGCAGGCTGATGGTCATCTCGCTACCGGCAGCGTGCGCCTTGGCTACGGGAACGGTCGGGACAAAGTCCCGCTGCTGCTCGGCAGTCGCCATGACTTGGCGCTGCTGCGAATAGTGTCTCCACGCGCCCAGCGAAAGGCCGCCGGCGAGCAGCAAAAATCCGCCAAGCGCGAACGCCCGGCCGCCCCATCGGCGGCGCGCTTCTCGGCGATGCTTTGGCGCCTTCTCGATGCCGCGGCCGAAAGCCGGTTGGTCCTGCCGATCCCTGGCGATGGCGTCGTTTCGATCCAAGATCCGAAGCTCATTCATTGGGCAGATCCTCGAACACGCCATAGGCTGCGACACCGTCGTTGCGCTTGCGCAACATGGCAAACAG
>VAZL01000394.1 GCA_005883445.1 Alphaproteobacteria bacterium
GATCAGTTGCAGCTCCGCGGTGCCGCCGCCGAACAGCTCGGTGAACAGGTGCTTGAAGTGGTTGCTCACCATCTCGAACGAGGCGAGCAGCCGCTCGCGCGCTTCGCGGTTGAGGTTCTGGATGCCCTGACGCAGCCGCTTGATCGCTTCGACCAGGTCGTCGCGCTCCGAGGTGAGCGAGCCGTGTTGGGTCTCGACCTCGCGCAGCTCTTCCTCGGCGCGCAGGTTGACGGCGCCGAGCCGCTCGCGATCGCGGCGCAGCCGTTCGAGATCGGCTTCCACCTCGGCGACGTCGGGCAACGCCTTGCCGGGGTCGATGCCGGCAAGCTTGGCGACCTCGGTGGGCTCGATTTCCAGCATCTCGCGAATTTCGTGGGCGACGTCGCCGAGCCGGCGCTTGCCGCCTTCGAAACGCTCCTCCGCGCGCGCGGCCTCCTCGCGCGCGGTGCCCATGGCTTCGAGCGCGGCGCGTGCGGCGCGGTCGGCCTCGGCGAGCGCGTTCTCGCCTTGGGCGAGCTGATCGGCGGCGGCGCGCCGCTCCGCTTGCGCGGTTTCGATCTCGCTGATGAGCGCGCGCCGCTTCTCTTCGAACGTGCGCGGAGCATCCTCGAGGCTCGCGCGCTCGCTCTTGGCCTCTTCGACGCGTGCGTCGAGCGTGGTGATCTGCGCCGCCGCGCCGTCGTTGCGCGCGCTCCAGGCTTGGCGGTCGGCGGCGATCGCGGCGAGCCGCCGCGCGGAAATCTCCGCTTCGCGCGCCAGCGCCTGCGCTTCCGCGCGCACCTCGGCTAGACGCGCGCGCTGGCCTTCGATCTCGCCGCGCGCGCCGGCAAGCTGCGTCTCGATATTGGCGGCGAGGGGCAACGCCTTGAGCGCGCGCTGCGCTTCGTTGCGCGCCGCGGTCGTTTCGTCGCGGCTCGCGGTCAATCGCGCCGCCGCCTCGCGCAGCGCCGACAGGCGCGCCGCGTTACGGCTCGTCTCGCGCTCGGCCTCGGCGTGCCGCTCGCGCGCGGCCTGAGACTCGTGCTGCAGCGCGCGCCAGTGCGCGCGCGCCGCGGCCTCGGCCTCGGCGGCGGAGGCGACCTCGGCCTCGGCTGCCGTCACGGCTTTCTGTTTGTCCTCGACCTCGCGCCGCGCCGCCGTGAGCTCGGCCTCGATCTCGGCGAGGCGGTTCTTGCCTGCCAAACGGCGCGCCGCGCCGGCCGGCGCATCGGCGGCGACCGCGAAGCCGTCCCAGCGCCAGAGGTCGCCCTCGCGCGACACCAGGCGCTGGCCGGGCTTGAGCATCGGCGCGAGGCGCGCGGCCTCCTCGCGCTTGATCACTCCGATTTGCGCCAGCCGTCGCGCCAGCTCTTTCGGCGCCTTGACGTGATCGCCCAACGCGTGGACGCCGTCCGGCAGCGCCGGATCGGCGGCATCGATGGCGGCGCCGGCCCAGCGCATGGGCGCGGACGGATCGATCGGGGCTTCGAGATCATCGCCGAGCGCGGCACCGAGGGCAGCCTCGTAACCCTTGTCGACGGCGACGCGATCGAGCGCCGGCGGCCATAGTTTCTTGGCGTCGACATGTAGAAGCTTCGCCAGCGTCTTGGCCTCGGTGTCGAGACGCTGGCCGCGGCGCTCGGCCTCGGCGAGCGGGCCGCGGGCGACGTCGAGCGCCTGGCGGGCGGCGGAGTGGGCGGCCTCGGCGCGCAAGGCTGCGGCTTCCGCCTCGGCGACCGCGGTCTGCGTGGACTCGGCCGCCTTGGCGAGCGGCGCCAGATCGGCGCGTCCCTTCGCCTCGACCTGTTCGAGCGCCGCCTCCACCGCGGCGATTTCGTCGGCCAGACGCGCGACCCGATCGTCGTGCTCACGCGCGGCATGTTCCAGTGCATGGCGTCGCGCGGTCAGGTCGGCGAGCGTGGCGGTGAGTTCGTCGGCGGCTTTTTCCGAGCGCACCAGCACGGCGTCGGCTTGCGCGACCCGCTTGTCGACGCCTGCGCGCCGCTCGTCGTTGGCTTTGACCTCGCGCTGCAGCTCCGCCTCTTCGCTGGCAAGCCGCGCCAGCGCGGCCTGTGCGTCCGCCGCCAGCCGTCGTTCGCGCTCGATGTCGTCTCCGAGCTGAACGAGCCTGCGGTCGAGCTCGGCCATGCGCTCCGTGGCGCGCGTCTCTTCGCGGTCGAGCGTCTCGCGCGCCATGGTCAATCGCTGCAAGGCGGCGGCCGCGCGCACCTCGGCCTCGCGTAGCGCCGGCAGCGCGGCGGCCGCGAGCGCCTGGCGCTTGGACGCCTCGGCCTGCTCGCCGCTGCGCGCGGCGACGAGCCGCACCGCCGCGCTCTTGGCCTGCTCGGCCTCGGCGAGCTCGGCATTGGCGGCGACCCAGCGCAGGTGAAACAGCGTCGCCTCGGCCTTGCGCACGCGCTCGGCGACGGCGCGATAACGGATCGCCTGCCGCGCCTGGCGTTTGAGCGCGTCGATCTGGCCCGCGAGCTGGTTGATCACGTCTTCGAGCCGCGCGAGGTTGTGCTCCGCCGCGCGCAGCCGCAGCTCCGCCTCGTGCCGCCGCGCATGCAGGCCCGATATGCCGGCGGCTTCCTCGAGCACGCGCCGGCGCTGTTCCGGCTTGGCCTGGATGATCTCGCCGATGCGCCCTTGATGCACCATCGAGGGCGAACGCGAGCCGGTCGAAGCGTCGGCGAACAGGATGTGCACGTCGCGGGCGCGCACCTCGCGGCCGTTGATGCGGTAGGTGGAGCCCGCCTCGCGCTCGATGCGGCGCGACACGTCGAGCGTCTCATTCTCATTGAACTGGGCGGGCGCCTTGCGCGCGCGGTTGTCGATCTGGATCGCGACCTCGGCGTTGTTGCGCCCCGGCCGGCTGTTGGTGCCGGAAAAGATCACGTCGTCCATGTCGGCGGCGCGCAGCGATTTGTGCGAGGTCTCGCCCATCACCCAGCGCAGCGCTTCGACCAGGTTCGATTTGCCGCAGCCGTTCGGCCCGACCACGCCAGTGAGCCCCGGCTCAATCAGAAAATCGGTCGGCTCGACGAAAGATTTGAAACCGAGCAGACGCAGCCGCGTGAGTTTCATAGGGACGCCGTTCCAGTCCTGACCGCCCGGCGGCGACCACGTTCGGTCCGGCCTCGGGCCCATGGGAGGGTCGAGCGGTGGGTGGAGGGTCGCCGCATCGACCGGCACAATGAATCGCCGGGCGCGATTCCGCAACAGAAAGAACGCGTTATCCCGCCCGCACTGGCGGGACGGCGCACGGCCCGGGCCGCCCGGATGACCGGCCTGCTCCAGCAGGAAGGAAAGTGGTTAAAAAAGCGTTATCAGCCCTTGAGATAGGGGGCGACTTGCTTGTCCAGCTCCTCGGGGGTGAGGGCGCCGCGG
The DNA here is from genome assembly GCA_005883445.1 of Alphaproteobacteria bacterium. Classification (GTDB taxonomy): domain Bacteria; phylum Pseudomonadota; class Alphaproteobacteria; order Rhizobiales; family Xanthobacteraceae; genus VAZQ01. Next base: position 3,370 of record VAZL01000394.1, read on the forward strand.
AATGTCTTGCCATTGATGAAAAAGGTCGGCGTGGAATTGACGTTGAATTTCTGCGCCGCCCGGTTCTGCGTTTCCTTGAGGCCGTCGAGTATCTGCTGATTCGCCAAGCATTCATTGAAGCTCTGCTCGGTGAAGCCGGCCTGCTTGGCGATGGCGAGCATCGGCTGCAGGGGCTTCTGCACCACCCACTCCTTCTGCTGGGAGAAGAACGCGTCGATCAACGGGAAGTATTTGTCCTTGCCGGCGCAGCGCGCCAGCATGGCGGCCCCGGCGGCGAGCTGATCCAACGGAAATTCCCGGAAAATGAAGCGCACCTTGCCGGTGTCGATGTATTTCTTCTTCAGCTCGGGATAGGTGGTCTCGTGAAAATGGCTGCAGTGCGGGCAGGTCATCGAGGCGTATTCGACGATGGTGACGGGAGCATCGGCCTGCCCCTGGATCTCGTCGCCGAGCGGACCCGGCACCAGCAGGTCGGCCATCGGCACTTCCCCGGCCGGTGAGGTCTGAGCCGCTGCCGTGTCGGTCGGGCCCCACAGAGCATAGCCGGCGCCGCCGGCGGCGATGATCGCGATGAGCGCCGCGGCGCCGAGGAGCGCATGACGACGCGTGACGCTTGGGGTGGCTTCGGTGTCCTTGGTCATGATCCGTGATCCGCGCAAGTGGGCCGGCTGGCGCCCGAGTCGATCGTTCCCGCCGATCTCGAGCAAGTCGATGTCGAGCTAGCTCGCTACCTTCAAACGGCGAATGTGGCAATGCCCGGCCGCCCTGCCAAGGCCTTGCGGTCACGACTGTTTGATGGCCGCCCCCAGCCGGCCGAGCGCGGCGCGCAGATTTTCGTCCGCGATTTCGGGGAGATCGGCGGCGATACGCGCCGCCGCTTCGGGATCGCCGGCGGGCTGCGGCGCTTGCTCGCGACGGCGAAGCGGCGCTTGCCGCAGCCGCAGTCCGCCGACCGCCTGCCAGCCGAAAAATCGGTTCACCCGCTCGAGCACGACGCCGGAGAGGTGCTGGATTTCGATCGCGGCCGGTCCCTCGACCCGCAGCACGAGCGTGCCAGGCTCCGGCGTGTGGCCGTGGGCTGCCCGCGTCCACTGGATCTTTTCCGGCTCCGAATGGGCCGCGATCTCGGCGCCCACGATCTCGGCCCAACGGGTCACGAGTTCGCTCGAAGCGAAGCCCTGCTTGGCGAATGCATCGGTCAGCGTCTTGTGCAGAAGATCTGAGAGCGGACGCGCGAAGGACTTGCCGGGCTTGTTCATGCTGCAAGGCTCTGCCACATCGGTCGGCGATGACGCTAGCAGTTGGGATGAAGCGGCGAAAGCGCGCGTCGCAACCGCCGGGCCCGAACGGCGCTGATCTCAGCGCCGACCTCTTGGCCTGGTACGACCGCCATCGCCGCAAGCTTCCCTGGCGCGCGCTGCCCGGTGAACGGCCCGACCCCTATCGCGTCTGGCTCTCCGAGATCATGCTGCAGCAAACCACGACCAAGGCGGTCGTACCCTATTTCGCGCGCTTTGCCGCGCGCTGGCCGAGCGTGCGCGCGCTCGCGGCGGCGCCGCTCGAGGACGTGCTCAAGCTCTGGGCCGGGCTCGGCTATTACGCGCGCGCGCGGCATCTGCACGCCTGCGCCAAGGCCGTGGTCGAGCGCCATGGCGGACACTTTCCACAAAGCCAAGCGGCGCTCGCCGCGCTGCCCGGCATCGGCCCCTACACGGCGGCGGCGATCGCGGCGATCGCGTTTGACGCGCCGGCCGCGGCGGTCGACGGCAACGTGGAGCGGGTGGTGGCGCGGCTCCACGCCGTCGCCGCCGAACTGGCCGCGGCCAAGGCCGAGATTCGGCGGCTCACCGCGCGTCTCGTGCCGCCCGAACGCGCCGGCGATTTCGCCCAAGCGCTGATGGATCTCGGCGCAACCATCTGCACGCCGAAGAAGCCGGCGTGCGCGCTGTGTCCGTGGATGGGCGCGTGCGCCGCCCGCCGTCGCGGCGATCCCGAGACGTTTCCGCTCAAGGCGCCGAAGAAGGAAGGACGCCTGCGCCGCGGGGCGGCATTCGTGGTCGTTCGCAGTGACGGCTTCGTGCTCGTGCGCTCGCGCCCGCCGACGGGACTGCTGGGCGGCATGACCGAGGTGCCGACCACGCAATGGACGCATGATTTCGACGCCGGCGCGGAGCTCGGCCCGCGGTTGGGGCGCGCGCGGCCGAAGTGGCGACGCGTGGGCGGCGTCGTCACCCACACGTTCACGCATTTTCCGCTCGAGCTCGTCGTCTATATCGCGGACGTTCCGGCGGGCGCGGCCGCGCCGCGAGGCGCGCGTTGGGTCCGCCATGCGGATCTTCGCGCCGAGGCGCTGCCCAATGTCATGCGCAAAGTGCTCTCGCATGCGCTAGGATGACGCCCATACGATCCGCAGAGGTCGCAGCCATGCACGGGAGGTCCTGCCATGGAATTCACGCGACGCCATCTCACCGCCGCCGCCGGCGCGGCCGCGGCGACGACATTCACGCGCACCGCGCTTGGCGGTTGGGAGCCGAGCGAGCGCTATCCCGACCCGGCGATCCAGATTCTCGATCCGAGCTTTGCCAAATATCGTCTGGCGCTGGCGGGCGTGGAGCGGCTCGCCACCGGCATGCGCTGGTGCGAGGGCCCGGTCTACTTCGGGGATGCGCGTTGCGTGATGTGGAGCGACATTCCCAACAATCGCATCTTGCGCTGGGACGAGACGACGGGACGCACGAGCGTTTATCGCCGGCCGTCGAATAATGCCAACGGCAATACCCGCGACCGCCAGGGCCGGCTCGTCACCTGCGAGCATGATACGCGACGCGTCACGCGCACCGAGTACGACGGCAGCATCAGCGTGCTGATCGACAAGTTCGACGGCAATCTGTGGTGCGGCTGGGGCATGGGCAGCGCGCAACAGGATGGGGTGAAGATTTTCGACCCGACCGGCAAACCCATCGGCTTCATCGCGTTGCCCGAGCGCTGCGCCAATGTCTGCTTCGGCGGTGTCAAGCGCAACCGGCTGTTCATGGCCGCGAGCCACTCGCTCTATTCGCTCTACGTCAATACGCAGGGCGCGCCGGGAGGGTGAGCGTGGGACCGCTTGTGACGCGACTTTAGCTGAATAAGCAGCATGACTCCGGTCACCCCGGCGAAAGCGGGGATCCATAACCACGAACTCCGGAATATGGGTTCCCAGCATAAGCGCGTTTACGCGCATCAACATCGCAACAGGAGGAAAGCCATGCCCAACGGGTCACGCCGCAATTTTCTCGTCACCGCCGGTTCATTCGCGCTCGCCCTGGGCGGCTCGGCGCGCGCCGCGATGGCACCGGACGACAAGTTCGATCTTCTGATCAAAGGCGGAGACGCACTCGATCCGAGCCAATCGCTGC
>VAZL01000395.1 GCA_005883445.1 Alphaproteobacteria bacterium
CGCCGGTGTCATCCTCAACGACATCGGCCCCGTCATCGAGCCGCGGGGCTTGGTGCGGATCAAGCAGTATGTGGGAAAGCTTCCCGTCCCGCGCACCTTAGAAGAGGGCGCGGAAATCCTGCGCTGGTGGTTCAACGCAGCCTTTGTTGCTTCTTGCGATGTCCCCGCACGGGACTGATGGTCCGTCACCGATCCAAAAAGCGGCAGCGCGGTGGGTTTCGTCTCGTCGTCATCGGCGACGAGCTACCTCTTTATCCACACCAGGGGGCCATCAAGATGCATCCTGGTGTCAAGGACGAGCTGGCCTGCCGCGGTTTCGTTTGCAGGACCTTGCATCGCTTAGGTCTCAATGTTGAAACTATCAAGCCCAATGGCCGACCGGCGGTTGGCATTGGTTGGGTGCCACCAGAGCATGCCGACAAGAAGAAAACCAATTGACCGGGGCCGACGGGTGCAGATCACACTGGCAATGGTGGCGTTGTGGAAGCGCGGGCAGGAAATCCTGGCAACTAAGGCCGAACAGAAGTGGGAAGAAGAAGGTGGCCGGCGGCGCGAGTTTTTGGATTTGGCTGTTGAGCTGCACGAGCTGTTAGATCGCCGGCCGTGGGAGGTCGACGTTTTTTACGTGGATGCCATGAAGCCAAGCGACGACCAAGACCAAGGCGACTGGGTCGGCGCGGCGGCCGCGCGGCGTGCATTAGTAGCAGCGCTGCAGCAACAAAGTGGATAATCGTGCCCAGGCACGAATTTGCAGTTATCGCAGCGCCGCAAGGACTTCTCACAATATAGTCGGACGGTCCACCATCCGCGCCACCGCTGGCCACGGCATTGGCTCGTCCTATTGGCGTTTATGCATTTCCTTACGGGCGCGGCGCGCGATTTTTGCATGCCGCACATGGCCCACAGAGACCGGATTGGCTGGCTGAACGTTGCGCATTCTCTGATCAATGCAGTCAGCTGCGAACCAGTCTCCGCACCAAATTCCCTGCTAGAATTTTGCTGAATCCGACCCTCCGCTGCGTCCAGTCAGCGAGTGAATTCAATGGCTTTCAACGCAAAATTTGCCGACGAGCCCGAGTTCTTCCGCAGCTTGACGGCCGTGTTCGATCAGTTGGTTTTGCGGTGAACCAGTGTGTAGTCGGGGACATGCACGACGTGTGGCTTCGACCGCCTCGGCCGTGGGCCCGCCTCGCGTCGCCAGCGCTTGATTAACCTGTGAGGTTGAGTGATCGCGGACGCTCAGGTCGAATCCGATGCTCAGGCTTGGGCCATCGTACGGAAGGTGATCGAATAGCGCGGGGTCTCGACCGGCGGGATGCTGTGCTCCCAGACATGGCGGGAGGCGCCGGTCATCACGTAGAGCGAGCGTGGCTGCGCGTTGAGCGTGAAACGTTCCCACTTGTTGCCGGCCTTACGGCGGAAACGGAATTTGCAGGCCGAGGCGAGGGAGAGCCCGAATACCTGATCGAAGTGCTTTTTGTCGCGGTGCCAGCCGATGCCGGCGCCGACATCATACTCCGTGCAGAGCGCATGCTTGATGCTGCCCGAAGGCAAGGCGGCGAAGCGTTCAACTCGTCCGGCCAGCGGCACCAGCCAGGCGGGCAGCTCCTCGGCCGCTTCCAGCCGTTGATGCGTGAAGTCGTAGCGTGAGCCGAAAAACACCACGCGCCGCTTGCCTTCGTAGATGCCGAACTGGAACGGCGCCAAGGGAAGGGCGCGGATATGGCCGATGAGCGCTGCTTCTTCCTGCGCGCTGATGAAGTCAGGCTGGTAATGCAGCCCGTCGGGCCGCGCGCTTTCATCGGCGAACATGCTTAGCTGGGAAGGCAAGGGGAAGAGCGCTCCTTCAGGCTGATCCGACCCGCGCAGCAAAAGCGCGCGCTTCAACGGCGGTACCAATCGCGCCGGCAGGGATCGCGCACACTATTCCGAGGCTGCCGCAGCGCCCATATATGTCTTTAAGTCCCGCCGCGCCCGTGCCGCGAGGGGAGACAGAGTTAGCCATACCTGCCATGTGCAACCGTATCCGCGGCCTCAAAGAGTGGAGCGTTGACGCGCTGGAGAACGCGTCATCGTCGGTCGCATCTTCAAGGTGCCGATTCGCGCCGCAGGACCGCACATGGATGTGGGCGATCGGGCATAAGGGTCACATACGCCGCGCCGCCCACGGCTACGAGCCGACGCGCGAGGCCGCGATGGCGGCATTCGCAAAAACCTGGCGGCGGGAATGACCACCGCACTACTGAGGCGCACGCAAGAGAGCAGGTTAGCCGTCGATTGAAACGCACTGCTCGATCTCGCCGAGTTCACGCGCACATGCGAGTAGCTTGCGGAGTTGGCGGCGCTTGATGCACGAGGCGGCAGCATCTACGACAGCTACGAACCCGTGGTCGCGCCGGAGCCTTTGCCACCCTCACCCGTGGCCGAGCAAGCTGCGCCAGCGAAGAGGATGGGCCCGCCGGGCTGGCAAAACGGCCTTTCTGATGTTCCGGAAAGCGTGAGGCGGACCAACAGCGGGCGCGAGCCGTGGCGCCAATTCACCCACCTTTTCGAGTGAAGGTGACCGTGGAAGGCCCGCAGCGCGTGCGAGCCGTCGGCGCGGCTATTTATTCCTGATCGGTGCCGTTTCGGCTCTGACCCAATCCCTGGCGTGATGTTACTTTCTTCTTCGCTTCGGCCGCCGCGAGTAGCTGCCTACCTTACCGCAGGTGAGATATTCCCGCTCGAGATCCGAGCTCTCGCGATCGCTTTCTTCTTTGCCATCGGTACCGGCATCGGCGGTGTTGTCAGTCCATGGTTGTTTGCCAATCTCATCAATGAAGGGCGGGAAAGCCTTTATTTGGGCTTTATTGTACTCTCCGCAACGATGACTGCGGCTGCATGATGATTTGGGGTGTTGCGGCCGAACGTAGACCGCTGGAAGATGTCGCGCGACCGCTGACCTTCATCAAATGACACCGTGGGACGTCTTGCGTCACCGTGTCAATAGTCTGTCACGACGTGAAGTATCGGCCCGAAGCAAACAGGATGATCATCTGCAGTGCAATCCTTCCCACACTCTCTATCGGACAGCTCGATTGTAGAAACCGACATCCCTGCGAGACTCGACCGTCTTCCCTGGGGACGATTTCACACGCGTGTCGTTGTCGCGCTCGGCATCACTTGGATTCTTGACGGCCTTGAGGTGACGCTCGCTGGCGCCCTATCGGGTGCGCTGAAGGAAAGCCCGGTACTGGAATTCACTAATGCGGACGTGGGGATCGCAACCGCACGCGCGTTGTTCAGCGCTTCCTCGCCGGCGACATGTTGCTGCGGCTGACGAACAACCTTCCCGACAGCATCCTCAAGAGCCTTGCTCAACCGGACCCGCTCGCTGCCCGGCTGCGTTCGCGCGGCTTCATTGATCAGTCGTTCGATTTCTACAATTGCCGTAAGGTCGTCTTCAGCAGGCATCACTTCTCTCCCGCTTTATCATAGCTGGATTAGCGTCAGGCAAAAATGAGCCATCCGGACCGCCTCACAGCCGTCACAGCTTTCTTTCCAATTTCGGTCTAGAAACCGACCATGGCATCTGACCCCCCGGAGAGGCTACATGTTCACTCCTGCTCCTCGTCGGCAGGGCCGGGGTCTCCCTGGCATATTCGCTCGCACCGCTCAGCGGCGGGTATCAGCACACGGGCGAGGTGGTTCCAGAGCACTCCACGCTCGGTTGGCCCGATGACGAGGGCGTTCCCCCCGCAGTGCTCCGCCATCTCGTGCAACTTGGCCGCGACCACTTCCGGTCGCGCGTTGCGATCCTCAAGTCCGGTGCTCGGGTCTAGCAGTACCTTCTTCGACATTGCCCTTCTCCTCAGTTGAATAGCCGCGTCAGCTCCAGGCACACCATCACCTAGCAGTTTGCTGAAAAACCTGAATAGCAGCGCATTTGTTCTTCGCTTTTCTTCCTCATACAAGCGTTCGGTCAGGTTCGGTTCCGAGTGCAGTCGGTTGGTGGCGACGCTTTCCCTATAGCGAGCCGACGCGAAGCTAGGCGGCCAGCAGTTTGGGAATGCGGATCAGGTTATAGGCGATCAGGTTGAGCAGGAAATCGGCAGCGACGCGAGCGATGCCGCGATGCTTGGTCTTGCGCATTGTACCGTGCTGTTTGCCCCAGCCGAAGATGCATTCGGTCATCGCCCGGCACGATTGCGAGATGCCGTAGCCTTGGTGCCGCGTGGTTCGTCCGTCGATGGCGCTGCGGCGACACTTGCCGGTTGCGGTGATGCTGTCGTTCTGTGCCACATGCGGCGTGACGTTGATGGCGCGCAGATTGGTCCCATGGTCAGCAGTGTCATAGGCTTTGTCTTCGCCCACCGTAATGCGTCGGCCGAGCTTGTTGACTTTGGCCCTGAGCATCGTCTCCGAAGCGCGCCGCTCAGCGGTGCCGGTGGCGAGCGTGACCATGCCGGCCACCGCCAGCCCATGCCGGTTCTCCATCGTGGCGTGGCCAATGTAGCAGAGCTTCGCCTCCCGCCCGGCCGCCTTGCGGTAAAGTCGGCAGTCGGGATCGGTCGTGCTCGCATGCGTGTCGTTCTTGCGCTTTTGGCCATGGAAGTTGGCCCCGCCGTCATCATCGCCGCTGCCGTCCTTGGGGCGGAAGCTCTTCTGTGAGGCCCAGGCTTCGATCAGCGTCCCGTCGACCGAAAAATGCTCATCCGACAACAGCGGTTTGACCTGCGGATGGTTCAAAAGCTTGGTCATGAACTTGGCGAACACCTCGCCGTTCTGCAGCCGGTCGCGGTTCTTGGTGAACACGGTCGGGTTCCACACCGGGTCGTCGGGCGAAAGTCCCACGAACCAGCGGTACAGAAGATTGTAGTCCAATTGCTCCATCAGCTGGCGTTCCGACCGGATGCCGTAGAACACTTGCAGCAGCAAGGCGCTCAGCAATTGCTCCGGCGGGATCGAAGGACGGCCTTCGCTCGCGTAAAGCCGCGTAAGGCTACGGTTCAGCTCGCCCAACACATCGCGCACAAGGTTCCGGATCTTCCTCAGCGGATGGTTCGCCGGCACCCGCGCCTCAGGCGAAATGTACGAAAACAGCCGACCATGATCCGAAAATACCCCCCGCATGCAAGCCTCCGCCGATTCGCGATAGAAAAACTGAATCAGCAAATCCACGCTATGGCGAGGGGTTTTTCAGCAAACTGCTAGACGATTATGGGCAAATGAAAAAGATCACCCCGCGTTCGGCCCACATTCCGGCGTGGCGCAACGCGCGAAGTCGCGACGCCGGGATGACCCGCTGTGCGGCCTTTGCGTACCAGCGGTGCGGCGCGCGCGACGCGCCCGCCCTGTGACGCGGATCTCTCAAGCCTTGCCGAATTGCTTGCGCAGCTCGTCCTTCGCCCGCATCAACGTCTTTTTGCGGGAGGCAGGCAGGTTTTTGCCCGCTCGGTTGATGTAGAAGGTGAGCATGGAGAGCGCGGAGCGAAATGGGCTGCTTTTTCGGCGCGAGCTTCTTTCGGCCGACCGTTTCAAGGACGCCGCAATCCGCTTGGGATCGCGCGACGTGAAGACGCCCTTATCGAGGCTCAACGCATCGCTGTGTTCGGTCACATGTCGCGACCAACGCCGACCTTTCCGCGCCGTCCCGCTTCGCCGTGAGCCGTGGCGCTTGCGCCCAGCGCTCCTCCTCGATTGAGCTGTTTTCCTTGCCATCGCGCTGCCACGTGCAAATAATTATCCTTGCGCCTTAACGCGCCGGCGCAAGCCATGTTCCGGCGACTTGCGCTGCCCGCCCGCCGCGCTAAGTAAGGCGGTGGTTCCCGGAAATCCACGGCCCGGAAGCGCACGTCGATGAAAGCTCAATCCTCCGCCCGTGCCAGCGACCCCGCAGCCGCGAACGAGCCGGTCGTGCTGAGGGAGAATGTCGGCAACATTGTCGTTCTCACGCTCAACCGCCCGCAGGCCCGCAACAGCTTGTCCGAGGCGATGCTGGAGGCCCTGTCGCACGAGCTCGAAGGCCTCGCTGCGGACAAGCGCATCCGGGCGGTGGTGGTCGCGGCGCGTGGAAGCGCCTTCTCGGCCGGGCATGACCTCAAGGAATTGACGGCGCACCGCGCCGATGCGGACGGCGGACGCAGCTACACCCGCCACATCATGCAGCGTTGCAGCGCGGTGATGCTCGCCATCCTACGGTTGCCACAACCGGTGATCGCGGCGGTCGAAGCGACCGCCACCGCGGCCGGCTGCCAGCTGGTCGCGACCTGCGACCTCGCGGTTGCTTCCACGAGCGCCAAGTTCTGCACGCCGGGCGTGCACATCGGCCTGTTCTGCTCGACGCCCATGGTCGCGCTCTCGCGCAACCTGACGCGCAAGCATGCACTCGAGATGCTGTT
>VAZL01000909.1 GCA_005883445.1 Alphaproteobacteria bacterium
CGAATGAAGGCGGCTTCGGCGCCGAGGCTGCGGAGTTCGGCTTCCAGTGCCTTGCCTTCCGCTTCGCGGCGTCCAGATGCGACGATGCTTGCGCCTTCCTTGGCAAAGGCCACGGCAGTGGCGCGGCCGATGCCGGTCAATGCGCCGGTGATCAACACGACGGGGCTGCTCATTTCCCTCTCCTCCTAATTGGTTCGGCCCTGCCGGCCGAATTTTTCAGGGATCGCGATCACTTGGTCTCGACGTCTTCCCAGAAGGCGACCCAGTGATCGACCTGCTGCATCCCGGCACGCGGCGCCTCGTAGGACCACGCGCCGCGGCTGCTTTGCCCAGCACCGTCGGTCACGTCATAAAACTGCACGCCGTTCGGACAAGCGAGATCGCTTTGCGTCTTCGGTGCCGCCCGCAATAGATCCATGCGCACCGTTTCCCGCGGAAAATATCGGTAGCCGCCGACCTCCAAGGTCCGATTGCTCTCTGCGATCACCTGACCGCGCCAAATCGCCTTCATGGGGACCTTCCTTCATTCGGTTTTGCAGGACTCGCGCCTAGCCAGGCCGGAGACCTAATAGGTGCCACAGGTTTCTCTTCGGCTTGCTCACTGGGCATAAGTGCCTGACGCTCGCGGCTGAGAAAAGGCTGCACACGGCGCAGCCTTCCCTCAGCCGCCAAATCCGCGATCTCGAATACGAGGTCGGCGTTCCGCTGATGAATCGAAGCGTCCACGGTATCGAATTAACCGCCGCCGGGCGCGCCTTCCTCGACCATGCACGGCTGGCGCTGACTCAGGCGGAGGCTGCTGCGGAGGCAGCGCGGCGAGCCGCGCAACCTGTCAAGCCGACTTTCGCCATGGGCTTCCAAACCGGGCAGGAGGTCGACTGGCTGCCTCGTGCCACAAGCATCCTTCGAGACGAATTGCTCAATATCGAAATCAGAGTTTCGAGCGACCATTCCACAATGCTTGCAGACGACCTCCAGCGCGGAAGACTTGATATCGCTTTTCTCCGCCGGGAACAGAAGCCCGATCTTGAATATCAATTGGTAGCAAAGGAGCCGCTCGTCGTGATTCTCCCGAGCGATCACCCGCTCGCTGAGCGCGACGCCATCGATCCGCACGATCTCGTGGGTGAAACATTCATCGGGATATCAAGCGTGCCGCGCGTGCTGCGCGCCGTTATCGACGATTATCTGAAACAATCCGAAATAGAGATCGTGCCGCATCTTGAGATCGATAATTTCGCAATGGCCATTTCTCTGGTTGCGTCGACCCGCGGTGTAGCTCTGCTGCCGGCCTCCGCAGAGAATTTCTTGAAGTGGTCTGTCATCAGCCGTCCGCTGAAAGGCGAGGCGCCGACCATCGATTTGGTCATCGGATATCATAAGGCGAACACGTCCCCGATCCTGAGGACATTCCTCTCTAGAATTGATGACTTGACCCCCCGGATATCCAGCAAGGCTCGCCGAATGAGTGGACCGAGATCGGCCGTCGCGCCGCGATGACGGGAAGGCAGACTGTGGCAGCGCGGCCTGCTCTTGGTGTTGGGAGCAGATGGTGAGCCGTAGGCGAGCACTGGCCGTATAGCCCCCTTCAGACTGATGGCCGGATCGTCATTGGACCGGCGCTGATATCAGGCGAGCAGCCCTCGAGGTGCTTGCGCTCCCAGGGTCTGGCCAAGGTGAGGCGAGGTCTGCATGTTCGGCTCCTAAATGGCAGTTGAAAAAGACGCAGTTGAAATTCGGTTTGGTGGATTCAAAACGGGGCCACCCGCTTACTCACCTGCCGAATGGAGCGCGGAAAATGCTAATGGCGCATCCGATTGTCGGGATTGCGTGTACCCGCTTCGCGCGGCGAGCGAGGCGAGTTATGCTGCGCTAGACGTCGGCAAACCGGCGCGGCATTTCAGGGAGGGAACGATGGTCCGCACTATCGAGCAGATGACCATTTCCCTTCATCATGCTGCTCTACTTCGTGGCCTTCATCGACCGCGTCAATATCGGCTTCGCCTCGCTGACGATGAACAAGGATATCGGCCTGTCGCCGACCGTTTACGGCTTCGGCGCCGGCATCTTCTTCTGGGGCTATTTCCTGTTCGAGGTGCCGAGCAACATCATCATGGAAAAGCTCGGCGCGCGCATATGGATCGCGCGCATCATGGTCACCTGGGGTCTGTTGTCGGGCGCCACAGCCTTCTGCAACGGCCCGTACAGCTTCATGACCGTGCGCTTCCTGCTCGGCCTGGCGGAGGCCGGTTTCTACCCAGGCCTCGTGTTGTTCTTCACGTACTGGTTCCCCGACCGGCACCGTGCCCGTATCGTTTCGGGCTTCACCCTGGCGCTGCCTGTTGCTGTGGCGGCCGGGGCCGCCGATGTCGACCGGGATCATGGAGCTCAACGGTCTGTGGGGCCTTGCCGGCTGGAAATGGATGTACCTTCTCGAAGCGGTCCCGACGATCTTGCTTGGCATCGTCGCTCTACGTGACCGATCGGCCCGCGCAGGCGCGCTGGCTCAATGACGAGGAACGCGCTTGGCTCACCTCGACCATCAACCACGAATGCCGCCAGATCGAGGCGCATCGCAAGGTCGGGTTGCT
>VAZL01000396.1 GCA_005883445.1 Alphaproteobacteria bacterium
CGTCACCGTGGTCACGAAAACACCCGACGAGATCGCCGGATCGGCGCGGAAGCGGTGGAGCGCGAGCGGCACCAGAATGCCGCCGAGCGCCGCGGCCAGGAGATTGCAGATCATGGCAAGACCGATCACCACACCAAGGTCGGGCACCTTGAACCACGCCACCGCTGCGACGCCGGTGATGACGGCGAACGCCAAGCCATTGACTAAGGCGACGAGCACTTCGCGCAGAATGATGCGCGCGGCGTTGGCGCTCGACAATTCGTGCCGCGCTAGCGCCCGCACCACTATGGTCATGGTCTGCGTCGCGGCATTGCCGCCCTGACTCGCCACGATCGGAGCCAACACCGCCAACGCCACCATTTTTTGCAGCTCGCCCTCGAACAGGCGGAGGACCGATGACGCCAGAAAAGCGGTAGCAAGATTGACCAACAGCCAATTGAAGCGCCCACGCGCGACGAACCACACCGGATCCGACAGTTCCTCCTCGCGACCGACGCCGCCGAGGGCGCGAATGTCCTCCTCAGCCTCCTGCTCGATCACGTCGACGATGTCATCGAAGGTGATGACGCCGACCAGTCGACCTCTCTCGTCGACGACCGGGGTGGCAACCAGGTCGTAGCGCTCGAACAAGCGCGCCACGTCTTCTTGCTCGTCGGTGACGCGGACGGCGTGCATTTCCTCGTCGATCAAGCTCGCGATCGACACCGGCCGCTTGGTGCGCAACAGCCGGTCGAGCGCAACCGTACCCTGGAGCAGGCCGGCGGCATCGGCCACATAGACCTCCCAGAAGCGGTCGGGCAGATCGGGCGTCTCGCGCAGATGGTCGATAGTGCGCCCGACCGTCCATGCCGGCGGCACGGCGATGAACTCGGTCTGCATGCGCCGACCGGCGGAGTTTTCCGGATAGAGCAGGCTGCGCGCCAGCGCGACGCGCTCGGGTGGCGGGAACCGCTCGAGAATTTCGGTCTGCTCGTCCTTCGGCAGATCCGCGAGGATGGCCACGGCATCGTCGGAATCGAGCTTGCGCACGCCTTCGGCCACCGCCCCGGGAGGCAGTTCTGCGAGGATTTGTTCACGGACGGTATCTTCGACCTCGGTCAGCGCCGTGAAATCGAAGTCCTGTCCCATCAGCCTGACCAGCGTGGGACGCAGCTCAGGCTCGAGCGCCTCGATCAGATCGCCGACGTCAGCCTGGTGCAGATCGCCCAGGAGTTCGCGTAGCGCCGCGGAATCTTCCGTCGTAATCGCCTGTTGAACGCGCTCGACAAAATCCGCGCGCACCACCCCCTCCTCGTCGCGCAGCGCGACCGAGGGCGCGGCCGCAGTCAGTTCCTTTTCTTCGAGCATCTGCGGCCTGCCGCAATGAATGGGACGAATGCGTTGGGCTTCTACGCTCGGTGCCTTAAGCTGACAATCGCGAATGAATTCGACACGGGCACCGATGGATCATCCTCTCGAGCGTTACGCGCTGCGGCCCGTGCGATCGCCGCAGGAGTGGAGCGTTTATCATGCCATTCGCCGGGATGCGATCTTCAGCGCTTTGCTGCCGGGCCAAGCCTATGACGAGCACGACCCGGACGAATTCCAGCATCGCCACCTTCCGCACGCGCTCGTCCGCGACGGTGAAATCATAGGAACGGTACGCATCGACCTCGTCGGTGAGGCCCAGGCAGGCCTTCGGCTCATCGCGATCCGCCCGGATTTGCAACGGCAAGGCCACGGCAGCGTTCTGCTGCGGCTCGCGGAACACGCCGCGCGCGGCCTCGGCAGGAACGAGATCGTCATTAATGCCCACCCGACGTCGCTAAGCTTCTATCTCGCCAATGGCTATCGCGAGGGTGAATGGCGCGACGCCAAGCCGGTGCCGGCAAACCTCATTCGGGTGGGAAAGCGATTGTCCTAGCAGGCCACGCACTCCGACTCACGCGGATGCGGCCGGGCTCCATGGGAACCTGCGGGCCAACCTGCGGCTGTAGGAAACGCTCGCCGGTTCCGTTCCATTGTTTTCGGGTTGTTCTTTACAATGAAGGATGCAACTCGGACGTGTCGGCGCGAGCGCCGGACAGGGCGACACCTTGCGCGATACCTGGCGCTCGAGCGTTGCGCCAGGCCCATTTGAGGATACGCGGTCAATCCGGATTAGGAGCTACGCTCGCCGCTCGCCTTGAGCACGCTGACGCAATCCATAGGAGCTGGGCATGAGCCACTTGGCGACAGGTTGGAGCGGGCTGCGCGCATGGAGCGCCAGCCACGACGCGGAGCTGCGGCTGTGCGTGCGGAGCACGACCGCTGCGGTGCTCACGCTCGCCGTTTCGCAGCTTTTGCATCTTCCCATTGCGCTATGGGCCGTGCTCACCGCCGTCATCCTGACGCAAATCAGCGTCGGCCGCTCGCTCAAGGCCTCGATGGATTATCTGATCACCACGCTCGGGGGTGCGATCTACGCGGGCGCGATCGGCGCGCTCGTCCCCCATGACAATCAATTTGCGGTGTTCGCGGCACTCGCGATCGCGCTGGCGCCGGCGGTTCTGCTTGCCGCGCTCTATCCACGCTTCAGCGCCGCGCCGTTCACCGCGGTTATGGTCTTCTTCGCTCCCACGATCACGCATACCGGTCCGATCGCGGCGGCCTTCGAGCGGGTGATCGAAGTTGCGGTCGGATGCGTGGTCGGCCTCGTGGTATCGCTGGTGGTGCTGCCGGCGCGCGCACACGATCTGGCGATCGAGGCGGCGACCCAGATGCTCGCGCTTATGGCGCGGTTTCTGCCCGAGCTATTCGCGCGGTTGACGCCAAGTCCGGATCGACCGGCGCTATCGGACATGCAGAGTAGGATCGGCGAAGCCCTGGGGCGGCTGGACAAGGTCGCCGCCGAGGCCGCGCACGAACGGATCACGCGGCTCGGCGCCGAGCCCGACCATGGGCCGCTGTTGCGCACGATGCTACGGCTGCGCCACGATTTCGTCATCATCGGGCGGGCCGCCATCGCGCCGCTGCCCGGGGTATTCGGGGCGCGGCTTGCACCACACCTCGCGCGCGTGGGCGAGACGGTCGCCGACTATCTGCGCGCGAGCGGCGCCGCGCTCTCACCGCGTCAAGCTCCGCCGCCGCTCGAGGAGGTCGAAGCCGCGCTCGACGGCTACGCCGCGGAAATCGCTGCGCTGCGGCGCCAAGGTTTGACACGGGAACTGCCGGACGACACGGTCGAGCACATCTTCGCGCTCGGCTTTGCGCTCGACCAGCTGCGCCTGCACTTGCGCGATCTCGCCCGCTGCGTCGGCGAGCATGCGCCCGCGCGCAACGCCCCTGTCGTGGAGGCGGCCGTGAACGCCGGACATACGCGGCCGTAACCGGCAAGCGGCTCGCTGCCCGCGCTCGGCGCCGATTTCGCGCTTTGCAAGCCCAAGCGCCTTTGTTATAGCTGGACGCTTGCGCGAGTGGTCCCCGGTAGCTCAGCGGTAGAGCAACCGGCTGTTAACCGGTTGGTCGCTGGTTCGAATCCGGCCCGGGGAGCCATCGTCCAATTCGTACTTTGTCTAATTCGTACTTTGTTTTTTCATGGCTTTTCCCGTTTTCTGTGAAACCTCGCGCCGGATTTGACACTGGACGCTCCCGCTTCCACCCTCTCCATGGCCGCCGCCGTGAGCCGTTTTGATCGGCTGCTTTTGTGTAGCGGTGATCTCGCGCAAGCTGGCCAAGGTGCACGCTGCGCCAGGAGGAACGCCATGTGGACGCTTGCCTTCGGGCGAACACCAAGATCGCACGGCTACGCAACGACGCGTGAGGCTGCGATAGCGGCATTCGCAAAGAGCTGGCGGCGGGAGTAGGGAAAATAGATGACTGTATCCAGAATAGTCACCTTTGTCGCACTCGCATTCTGCTTTGTTGCCGGATACTTCTTGGCCGTTTGGTGGTCGAGTGCACGCGATACAAACCTCCTCGCGCAAATCTGTGCCCGCGTCGATTACGTGAACGGCTTGCAAGAGAACCTCAAGGGGGGACAGGACGCTGCAAGCGACGAAGTGGGCGTCGAACTCAAGGCGTTAGTCGAACAGTGCCGCACGGCGCTGAGAAATCGCGCGGAAGAAAACGATTAAACCCAACGCTTGCCAGCCGGGAACGCCATGAGGTTGAGACTTCAGACCGACGGGGCCGCCATCGTCCGCGGTTTTCTCAGCGATCAGGAGTTTGGTCGCATCGCCGAGATGGCGGGCAACGGCTTTGCCTTTCTTGAGGCCGGCGGCGGGGACGCGTCCCTGCGAGAAACTTGGATATCGGTCGGGACGATCTGGCTAACGAATCTCGAACACTGCGTGGCGCCCGAGCTGGCGCTCGATCTGGTCACGCTGCTGTCGCGCGAGGCCACCCGAACCCTCGGCCTGTCGCATCTGGTCGTCAATATGTGCAGCATCCGCCGATTGACCGACTGGCACAAACGGCTGGAATGGCATACCGACTACCACGGCGGCGGCACCCACCCTTACGACCCTTTATTCAATATTTGGCTGCCGTTGACGGCCGTCGGCCGCGAGCAGCCCTCGGTCGAGCTGGTTCGCGGCTCGCATCGGCGCATGCGTGGGCGGCCGCCATCCGAAACCGGGGTCTACACGGACGAATGGGTCGCCGAGCATTTCCCGCCGACCGATCGCATCGCGCCCGAGCTGGCGCCCGGCGATGCGTTGATATTCGATCATTTGACGCTGCATCGGACGCAGCCTTTGGATCGCGAAATGGTCTCGCGCATGAGCATCGAATGCCGCGTCACACGCCACCCTGCCTATCTTGTATTGTCACACTCTTCGTCATGGCCAGCTGGTAAGTCGCCTCCCCAGCCTCGAAGTCCTCGAGCCCGGCACGATGTTCAGTGATGTTTTTCCCGGCATCATCCCAGGCGCTTTGGCGGCACGCCTCGCGTCATGCCCGAATCGGCACGCTGGCGATGACCCCCATTTTGAGGAGAAACGACCATGAAGAAGAGCGGGTCGCAGAAAAGCAAATCTCCTTCTCAGCTGATCGACGCGAGAATCAAGGAGCTGGGCGACTGGCGGGGCAAGATGCTCAGCCGGCTGCGAACCTTGGTCAAGCAAGCCGATCCCGAAGTCGTCGAGGAGTGGAAGTGGAGAGGGGTTCCGGTGTGGTCGCACGACGGATTGATCTGCACGGGCGAGACTTACAAGAACGTGGTGAAGATGACCTTCGCCAAAGGGGCGGCGCTGAAGGATCCTTCGGGCCTCTTCAACTCCAGTCTTGATGGGAACACGAGGCGCGCCATCGACTTCCGCGAGGGCGAGAAGATAAACGAGGAGGCGTTGAAGACTCTCGTTCGCGCCGCCGTGACTCTGAACAAATCCAAAGCCCAAAGCTGATCCACGGAATCAAACGTTTTCCCAGGGATCCTGGCTAGGCCCCGCTCCAACTTCGCCCCACGACAGCGCTCCCTAATTCGGGGGTGCGCCGCAAAGCTCGATCAGATAATTAATCAGCCCGACCTGCACCGGTTTTTTCTGCAAATCTGGACGCGCGGCCACGAACGTGCGGACGTTTTTCGCGAGTTGTTCAATCGGGACCCGGCCGCTTACACATTTTGAATAGTGCCGAGAGATAGACGCAGTATCCGGAGACGAGATGCTGACGAGGGAATCGTAAGCCCCGGCAATGTACATGGTGCGGGCCTGGTCGCTAAGCCGGTCCCACTCCGGATACGTGTAGTAGACCTGAGCATTGGCTCGGCCGATCATCAAAGCTGACAAAAGGCCCGCGATCACGAGTGACTTCATCGGCGTTCTCCTGCTGCGTAGCCTTATCACAAGCTGCGGCTGATCAGATGCTGTGGACATCGCTCACAGGCAAAGGCACGCCATGACCAAAAAGCTCGCGCTCATAAGCCGCGGCTGGTCGGCGCAAGGTCGTGACGCCGGCAGAGTTGAAATGGTTGCACAAGCACATGCTGAGATCGAGGGCATCGACCATATCTCGGATGAAATGCGGACAGTAGTCGAGGGGCTATCGCCCGCGCTAGTGTACAAGATGCCGCCAAAACAGCAGCACCGCTCCAAGGGAGGAAAACATGCGAAGACTGTGTTTGGGCATCTCCGCCATATCTACATTTCTATTCGCGAGCTGCCCAGAAAATCCCGCCACCGCGATGACGCTGGGTGCTCCATCGGCCATGCGCGCGGCGATGGTAGACATCGCCGTTGCGTACCGGGCACACTGCCGTCCTGGCCGGACGCACCATCGATATTGGCCCTACGATGGTTGTGCCCAAGGATATGTCAGTCCCTCGTATTATCATTACTACCGCCGCGGTCGGCCATCAGGCTCGTCACCCAACAACATATCCAAATCGGGCTCAACGGGAGGCCACGGTGGCGGGCGCAAATAGTGCTGAGCTCCAAATCAGTTTAATTGCGCGCTAACCGATCTTGGCGACAGCAAGCGCCCCGACCCGCCGCGGCGAACGGCGAGCCGGGCGTGCCGCACTTCCTTTCATGCGTGCTTAGGGCTCTCTTTCGCGCGCGCGGCGCTTCGTCGCCGCGCACCGGCCAGCGTCCGGTCGCTCCGGAAGGCTATAGCCTCCGCCTATACGACCAAAACGTGACGGGCATCACAGATGCCTCCTCGACCTGCCT
>VAZL01000397.1:0-4738 GCA_005883445.1 Alphaproteobacteria bacterium
CACAGCCCTTTTATCTCGCGGCCATGGTGCTTCTGGCCGCGTCGGTCAGTTTGCGTTTCTTCCGCTTCGGGGGCGTGCAGAAGATCGTCCTGGGCGGCATCGGCGCAGGCTTCCTGCTCTACATCTTGTCGAAAGTCACCGGAGACTTGAGCAAAGCCGAAATGATGGCCCCGCTGACGGCCGCAGGATTGCCGCCCGCCATCGGCACGGTGACCGGCTTGATTGCGCTCCTCTACCAGGAGGACGGCTGATGGCGCGGGCTGCTGACCATCGGCGCCTGTCGCACTGCCGCACGTGGTGGGCGGCGGTAGGCATTTTCGCGCTCGCCGTCACGGTGATTACCGGCTCAGCCGGGGTGTCGCCGGGACTGGCCCAAGTTTTGTTTTTCTCCCCGCGGCCGAAGCCCCCGGTCAGGCCCGAACGTTCGCAGGAGCAGATGCTCGTTCGCGCCGACGAGATCAACTACGACTACACCAACGAGCGCGTCTCGGCCGTTGGCAATGTGCAAATTTATTTTGGCAATTCCACGCTCGAAGCCAATCGGGTGATCTACGATCAGAAAACCAAGCGCCTGCATGCCGAAGGAAATGTACAGCTGACCGACGGTGACGGCATGGTCACTCACGGCGAAATCATGGACCTCAGCGACGACTATCGCGACGGCTTCGTGGATTCCCTGAGACTCGATGCGCCCGAGCAGACGCGCTTCGCCGCGCCGCGCGCGGAGCGTTCGGGCAATTTCACGGTCTTCCATAACGGCGTCTATACCGCCTGCGAGCCGTGCGTGGAGGATCCCACGAAGCCGCCCAAATGGCAGGTAAAGGCGGCGCGGATCATCCACGATCAAGACGAGAAGATGCTCTATTTCGAGGACGCGCGGCTCGAATTTGTCGGGGTCCCTTTGGCATACTTGCCATACATGTCGGCGCCCGATCCCACGGTGAAGAAGAAGAGCGGCTTCCTCACGCCAAACTACAGCACCAGCTCGGTCTACGGGTTCGGGGTCACAATCCCGTACTATTGGATGATCGCGCCCGATTACGACGTTACCTTCGCGCCCATGATCACGAGCAAACAGGGTCCCTTGCTGCAAGCCGAGTGGCGTCAACGGCTGGTCGACGGCGCCTACAGCATTCGGGCTACGGGTATTTTTCAGCTCGACAAAGATCTGTTCGTGGGCACGCCGGGTTATCTCGACTGGCGCTACAGCGTGGACACGGCGGGACAGTTCAACATCTCCGACAAATGGGTGTGGGGTTGGAACGGGACGCTGCTGTCGGACAGGAACTACCTCTACGATTACGGCCTGATCCGAAACCTGCAAATTCCGACCAATTTGCTCAA
Source organism: Alphaproteobacteria bacterium (assembly GCA_005883445.1). Classification (GTDB taxonomy): domain Bacteria; phylum Pseudomonadota; class Alphaproteobacteria; order Rhizobiales; family Xanthobacteraceae; genus VAZQ01. The sequence continues at coordinate 1,345 of VAZL01000397.1, forward strand.
CGTCAGCGTGGATTACGCGTTATCGCAAGTCTACCTCGCGGGTCGCGGCGACCGCAGCTACTTTGACGCGCGGGCGCTCTACTTCTATGGCCTCTCACCTGTGGACAACCAGAGCCAGCTCCCGGTCGTGCACCCGGTGGTCGATCACGACTACGTCTTCAACAGCCCGATATTCGGCGGCGAACTCAGTTTCCACAATAATTTGACCAGCGTCTCCCGCGAGACCGCCAACTTCGACGCGATTTCGCAGGCGGCGCTCAACGGTGCGCTCTGCGCCCAGACCGCCGACCCAGCGCTGATCAACTCGAACAACTGCCTGCTGCGCGGCGTCCCCGGCAATTACACCCGAGCGTCCACCGAGTGGAATTGGAAGCATACCGTCATCGACTCCTGGGGCCAGATGTTCACCCCCTTCTTCAGTATGCGCGCGGACTTTGCCAACATGAACGTCTCCGATCAGACAGGCGTCTCCAATTTCATCAATGTCGGTGACAGCAACGTTGGACGCGTCATGCCGGTGGCCGGCCTCGAATACCGCTACCCGCTCATCAACGTGCAGTCCTGGGGCACGCAGACGATCGAGCCGATCGCCCAGCTTATTTTGCGGCCGAACGAGACCATGGTCGGCTCGTTCCCCAACGAGGATGCGCAAAGCCTGATCTTCGACGATTCAAATCTGTTCAAGATCAATAAGTTTTCCGGTTGGGACCGCGTAGAAGGTGGCGGCCGGGCGAACGCGGGCATCCAATATACCGCCCAGTTCAATCAGGGCGGAAATGTCAACCTCTTGTTCGGCCAGTCCTACCAGATCTATGGACTGAACTCTTTTACGCTCGGCGGCACGACCAACACCGGCCTCGACAGCGGACTAGATAGCAGGCAGTCGGATTACGTGGCGCGCGCATCGTACCAGCCGAACTCGTTGCTGACCTTCACCTCGCGCTTCCGTTTTGCCGAGGACGATTTCACGCTTGAGCGCACCGAGCTGGAGACCACTGCCAACTTCGGCCGCTGGCAGACCATGATCATGTACGGCAACTATGCCGCCCAGCCGTTGATCGGGTTCCTCGAACGCCGCGAAGGCATCCTCGGCAGCTTGCGGTTCAAGATCAACCCGAACTGGGTGCTACTGGGGGCAGCGGGATACGACATTCACCACAAATCGGTCACTCAGACCCAGGTCGGCCTCGGATACATCGACGACTGCCTCATCTTGGCCCTGAACTACATTACAAGCTATGCGTATAGCGGCAGCGTGACGGTCAACCACAGCTATATGATGCAGCTCAGCTTGCGCACGCTTGGCGGCACTACGAGCACCCAGACCGCGGGCGTCCCCGTCGTCAATCCCGGGGTGTTCGGCGCCGCGCATTAGCCACGCGTGCGTTGCCTAGAGCGGCTGAACCGGAGGAGGATCGCGGCGCACGAGCAATGGCAAGGTGCCGGCTCCCATGGGCGAGGAAGCGGATGAAGCGATGATGTTCGAGAGTTTCACGACCTGCCGCAAACTGGTGACCGCCATAGTCCTGGTGGCCGGCGCTTCGATCTTGGCGACCGCCGCCGGCGCCCAACAGGTGGTCGTTATCGTCAACGGCGAGCCGATCACCGCGCTCGACATCGAGCAGCGCACCAAGCTCAATCAGTTGTCGACGCACAAGACTCCTGCACGCCAGGAGATCCTCGATGAACTGATCAACGAGAAGCTCAAGGTGAAGGAGGCCAAGAAATTCGGACTGGAGATTCCCAGTTCCGAAGTTGACACCGCCTATGCTTCGATGGCGAGCCGCATGCGAATAACGGCGGAGCAATTGACCGAGCAGCTGGCGAAATCGGGCGTCAACGCCGCCACGCTCAAGGCGCGCATCAAGGCCGATATCACTTGGTCGCAACTCGTGCGCGGGCGATACCAGTCGAGCCTGCAGATCGGCGACAAGGATATTCTCACGAAGATGGAATCGAAGTCCGACGATACCGTCAGCTACGATTACACCTTACGCCCGATCCTTTTCTTCGTTCCGGCCGGATCGCCGGAAACACTCATCGACGGACGCAAGCGCGAGGCGGAAGCTCTGCGCGGCCGTTTTCAGGGTTGCGATGATGGAATTACCTTTGCCCGCGCCCTCAAGGACGTCGCCGTGCGCGATCAGGTCATTCGCAGCTCGGCTGACATTCCGGCGGAGCTGCGCAAGGTGCTCGACGGCATCGAAGTCGGCCGCTTGACGCCGCCCGAAGTCACCAAGTACGGAGTGGAGATGTTCGCGATCTGCGCCAAGAAGGAGTCGGCGGCGGACAACACGTTGGTCCGGCGTCAGGCCCGTGAGACCGTCATGGCCGAACGCTACGAGCAGCGATCCAAACAATATCTGGAAGAGATACGTCGCGGCGCAATGTTCGAGTACAAGTAAGAATGGCACGGCCTTTGGCGTTGACGCTGGGCGAGCCGGCCGGGATCGGACCAGATATCACCTTGGCGGCATGGCGTCGGCGTGACGAGCTTAAGCTTACGCCATTCTATTTCCTTGCCGATCCGGCATTTGTCGCGCGACGCGCGAAGCGGATGGCGCCCGACCTGACCATCGCGGTGGTCGAGCCGGCGGCGGCGTGGACGGCCTTCAAGACCGCGCTGCCCGTCGTCGACATCGGCGTGCCGGTGAGCGCAGAGCCTGGCCATCCGGATCAATCGAGCGCGCCGGCGGCACTTGCGGCTATTCGCCGCGCGGTGGCCGATGTGTGCGCCGGGGCGGCGGCCGCGATCGTCACCAATCCGGTCGCCAAGAACGTCCTCTATCGCTCCGGCTTTGCCGAGCCCGGACACACGGAATATCTCGGTAAGCTGGCCGAGGAATCGACCGGTGCGCCGGCCCAGCCGGTGATGATGCTATGGTCCCCCGAGCTTGCGGTCGTCCCCGTCACCATCCACCTTCCGCTGAAGGAGGTCGTCGCCAAGCTCACCACCAACCTCGTGGTGGAGACCGGCCGCATCGTCGCTCACGACCTGCATGAGCGCTTCGGTATTGCGCGTCCGCGCCTCGCGGTCGCCGGCCTCAATCCCCATGCCGGGGAAGATGGCGCGCTCGGCGACGAGGATCTGACCCTCGTACGTCCCGCCGTCGAACGGCTCAGGGCGGAAGGTATCGATGCCCGCGGCCCGTTGCCCGCGGACTCGCTCTTCCATGAGGCCGCGCGCGCGCGCTACGACGTGGCCCTTGCGATGTATCACGATCAGGCGCTGATCCCGATCAAGACGCTGGCTTTCGATCACGCGGTCAATGTGACTCTCGGCTTGCCATTCGTGCGCACATCGCCCGATCACGGTACCGCCTTCGACATCGCCGGCACCGGCCGCGCCGATCCCAGGAGCCTGATCGCCGCCCTTGAGCTGGCCGCGAGGCTC
>VAZL01000397.1:4777-11566 GCA_005883445.1 Alphaproteobacteria bacterium
GCTCGCATCGCTCGCGCGGCGGGTCCGCTCGCGAGCGTCGACGTCGTGGAGATCGGTCCGGGGCCGGGCGGGCTCACCCGTGCGCTGCTCGCAACGGGCGCGCGCCGGGTGATCGCGGTCGAGCGCGACGACCGCGCGATCGCGGCGCTCGGCGAGATTGCTGGGCGATATCCCGGACGCCTCGAGATCGTTGCCGGCGATGCGCTCGACTTCGATCCGCGCCCGCTCCTCGGCAACGCCCTCGCGCGCGTGGTTGCGAACCTGCCCTACAACATCGCCACTGCGCTGTTGGTCCGCTGGCTCACGCTCGAACCATGGCCGCCCTGGTACGACCGGCTCGTGCTGATGTTCCAGCGCGAGGTCGCCGAACGCGTCGTCGCCGCCCCCGGCTGCAAGAGCTACGGACGCCTGTCCGTCCTCGTTGGCTGGCGTTGCAAAGCGCACATCCGGTTCGACGTCGCCGGCAGCGCCTTCGTGCCGCCACCAAAAGTCACGTCGTCCGTCGTGGAGGTGGTGCCGCGCGAAAATCCGCTCGCCTGCGAGCGCCCCGCGCTCGAGCGGGTGACTGAAGCCGCGTTCGGTCAGCGCCGCAAGATGCTGCGCCAGAGCCTGAAATCGCTGGGCACCGATCCATCCGCGTTGCTCGACGCCGCGAGGATCGAGCCGACCGCGCGGCCCGAGGACGTGCCGGTTGAGGGGTTCGTTGCTCTCGCGCGGGCCTTTACAGCGCGCCGTTGATGGCACGCAGGTCCTTCTTCGCCCGGCGGCCCCACACTCTCATCAATTCGGTGTCAAAGCTGCGCCTGCAGGCGGCGAATGAACTCGGAGAGACCGATCTGCCGCTCGCGCTTGAGGCGCTCGGCCGCGAGGATCGATTGCACCTGCGCAAAAGCGTGATCGACATCGGTATTGATCACGACGTAGTCGTACTCCGCCCAGTGACTCATCTCGTCGGCCGCCGTTGCCATGCGAGCGTGAATCACGTCATCGGAATCCTGCGCTCTCCGCCGCAGCCGCTGTTCGAGGTCCGGCATTGACGGCGGCAGCACGAAGATACTGACGAGATCGCGGTCCGCCTTTTCGCGAAGCTGCTGCGTCCCCTGCCAGTCGATGTCGAACAAAACGTCGTGCCCGCGCACCAGCGCGGCCTCCACCGGCGCGCGCGGCGTGCCGTAGCGATGGCCGAACACGTGCGCCCACTCCAGCAGCTCGCCGCGCTTGATCATGGCCTCGAACCGGGCGGCGTCGATGAAATGATAATCGCGGCCGTCGACTTCGCCCGGCCTTTGCTTGCGCGTCGTCACCGAGACCGAAAGCTCCACGCCGGGATCGGCGTCGAGCAGCCTGCGCGAAAGCGTTGTCTTGCCTGCACCCGAAGGCGAGGACAGCACTAGCATGAGCCCGCGGCGGGCGACGGCGTCGCTCTGTTGCTGACCCCCGCTTGCCGTCATCAGCTCATTCCAAATTCTGCACTTGCTCGCGGAACTGCTCGACCACGCTCTTGAGCTCCAGCCCGATGTTGGTCAACTCCACGTCGTTCGACTTGGAGCACAGCGTGTTCGCCTCGCGATTGAGCTCCTGCGCGAGGAAATCGAGTCGGCGGCCGATTGGGCCCCCACCGGCAATGAGCCGCTCGATCTGCGCGACGTGGGACGCGAGCCGGTCGAGCTCCTCGCGGATATCGGCCTTGCTTGCGATCAGGATCGCCTCCTGGTGCAGCCGATCGGGATCGAAGCGGTCGGACGCATCGAGCAGCATCGCCACCTGCTCGACGATGCGCGCCTTGATCGCCTCGGGGCGACGCCCAGGCGCGGCCTCCGCTCGCTCGGCGAGAACGGCGATTTCCCGCACGCGCTGGGTCAGGACTTGCCCCAACACCTCGCCTTCGTGCCGACGCATGGCGGCCAGTTCTGCGACCGTTGCACGGAAGCCGGCGATGACCGCCGCCTCGGCGACGCGCCGATCCTCTTCGCGCTCGTCCTCGTCGATGACCTCGATCACGCCTTTGAGCGACAGGATGCCGTCGAGCCGCGGTGCGGCGGCGTCCACACGTCCGGCGAGGCCCTTGACGGTCGCGAGCACGGCTGCGAGCACGGGCTCGTTGATGCGCACGCTGGGCGCGACGCCCTGCCGTTCCACCGTGAGCGTACCATGCACCGTGCCGCGCGCGAGCACCTGTGCTGCGCCGTTGCGCGCCGGGCCTTCGACCGCGTCCCAGCCCGGCGGCAGACGCAGCCGCAAATCGAACCCCTTGGCATTGACCGATTTCAGCTCCCAAGCCCAGCTATAGGCGCCGCTTACGCCGTGGCCACGCGCGAAGCCGGTCATGCTCGAGAGCGCCATCGGCCTCTACCCACGCAAGCATCTTGGGTGATCGAATCGGGCGGGGACCTTAGCGACGAGGCAGAGAGGTCACAAGGGCAGAGGGCGCGGGCGCGTTCTGCGCACTTACTGTGCGGGCGCGGCGCCCTTTGACGAGCCGTTGGCGCTGCGCTTGCTGCGCTGCGCGGGCGACGGCGCCGTGCGTGTCGGGGCAGGTGGCGTTTGGGCGTCCGGGACCGGCGCCTCTCCTCTCAGCTCGTGCTCGATCGCACGTAAGCGCCCGACGTTCTTTACATGCTGCTCGTAGCTTTCCGCGAAAGCGTGTCCACCGGTGCCGTCGGCCACGAAATAGAGTTCCTTCGTGCGCGCCGGATTGGCGGCGGCCTCGATCGAAGCGCGACCGGGGTTGGCAATCGGTCCGGGCGGCAAGCCGTCGATGATGTAGGTGTTGTAGGGAGTGGGTTGCGCTATCTCGCTCTTGGTGAGCGGATGCCCGAGCGCCCCCTTGCCGAAGACGAGACCGTAGATGATGGTTGGATCCGATTGCAGTTTCATCTTCTGCTTGAGCCGGTTGGCCAACACCGCCGCGATGCGCGTGCGCTCCTCGGGCTTGCCGGTCTCCTTCTCGATGATCGATGCGAGAATGACGAGTTGGTCGGGCGTCTTGAGCGGCAGATCGGGATTGCGGCGATCCCATACTTCGCGCACCAGCCGCTCTTGCGCCTGGCGCATGCGTTGGAGCACCTGCTCGCGCGTGAATCCGCGGTTGAAATGGTAGCTGTCGGGTAACAGGCTGCCTTCCCGCGGGACATCCTTGATGTTGCCGGAGAGAACGTCGTTCTCCAGCAGCCGCGCGACGATTTGCTCGGACGTCAGGCCTTCCGGAATGGTGAGTTGATGTTGCACCACCTTTCCTTCGAGAATCGTTTCCACCACCTCTTTCATGCTGGCCCGCTTGGGGAAGAGATATTCGCCGGCCTTGAGATCGGAGCGCGCCTTGAGCGCGAACACGCCGCCGAGGAAGACGAAACGGTTCGCGTCGACCACCCCCTCGCGGTTGAGCAGATCGGCGATGTCCAGCATGCTAGTGCGCGGCGGGATGCTGACGATCTTGTCCTCTTGCAAGGGGCCCGGGGCTTCGAACCGGCTCTTGCCGAAGACAACCGCTCCGCCCGCAACGATAAGGACGAGGACCAACGCGGTGAAAACGGCGTTGCCCATGATCACCAGTGGGTTGCGTACGCGCCTGGAACGCCGGCTCGGAACCGGCATGTGATCGGGCTCGAGCGCGGCGCGCGGGCTGCGCGGCGCGATGCGCTTGGGCTCCATGACCGACCCGCCCAGTCCGTCCGGTCGCCCCGATATGGGCGGTTCCGGCTCTCCGACGCCAAGCACCACCCGTCCCGAAGTCCCTGCAAGAGGCGATCCGGCAGACGCCGGCAGCGGGTTGGCCCGCGGTAGCGACGGATCAATGCTCCCCCCTCCTGCCTTGGAAGCGTCCGGTGAGGCGTCCGGACGCGCCGGATCGCGGCCGCTGCTACCAGGCGGTGCGTTGTGCGAGTTCACCGGCTATGTCCCCACCTTGAGGCCCACGATAGCCGCTACCACCGCGTCCAGTTCAGGTACCGACCCTCGCGAGCCCCGCAAAGGCGTGAGCATGTCATTTCGCCGATCTCCCATCGAATGGCACAGCGGGATGGGACCGAACCCCCTCATATTAAACGAGAATATGGCCAAAGGTGGAACCGTGAATCACACCCGTTCAGGGCGCCGCCCCGAGCTCGCCTTAATCTGTAAGGCGGCGAAAGATGAGCGACGCATTGGTTCCACCAAAGCCGAAAGAATTGGACAGGACCACGTCGATGCTGCGCCTTTTCGAGTGATGCGGCACGAGATCGATCGCCGTCTCCACGGACGGATTATCGAGATTGATGGTTGGTGGCGCCACGCCGTCGCGCATGGCCAGGATCGAAAAGATCGCCTCGACGGCACCCGCGGCACCCAATAAGTGCCCGATCGAGGACTTGGTCGAGGACATGCACATGCGCGCCGCGGCGTTGCCGACCAGACGGTGCACGGCGCCAAGCTCGATCTCGTCGCCGACCGGCGTCGAGGTGCCATGAGCATTGATGTAATCGATCTCCCCCGCCGGGATGCCGGCGCGCTTGATCGCCGCATTCATGCAGCGTAGTGCGCCATCGCCGTCCTCCGCCGGCGAGGTGATGTGATAAGCGTCGCCAGAGAGTCCATAGCCGATGAGCTCGGCATAAATCCTGGCGCCCCGGCGCTTGGCGTGGTCATAAGTTTCGAGCACGACGATGCCCGCGCCCTCGCCCATCACGAACCCGTCTCGATCGCGGTCGTAAGGGCGGGACGCACGTTCCGGCGTATCATTGAATGACGTGGACAGCGCGCGACAGGCGAGAAATCCGGCCATGCCAATGCGCGAGATCGGCGACTCGGCGCCACCCGCCAGCATGACCTCGGCGTCACCCAGCGCCACCAAGCGTGCGGCATCGCCGATGGCATGCGCCCCGCTCGAACAGGCGGTTACCACCGCGTGATTGGGTCCCTTCAGGCCGTGCGCAATCGACACATATCCCGCCGCCAGGTTGATCAAACGGCCAGGGATGAAGAACGGCGACACGCGCCGCGGCCCTTTCTCCTTTAGTACGATCGCAGTTTCGGCAATGCCGGTGAGGCCGCCGATACCGGCCCCGATCATCACGCCGGTACTCGCTTGTTCGTCGTAGGTCGCCGGCTTCCAGCCCGCATCGTCGAGCGCCTGGCGCGCGGCGCACATGGCGAAGATGATGAAATCATCGACCTTGCGCTGCTCCTTCGGCTCCATCCATTGATCGGGATTGAAGCTGCCGTCCGAGCCATCCCCACGCGGAACCTGGCAGGCGATCTTCGCCGCCAAATCGGAAACGTCGAAGGTCTCGATGCGCTTGGCCCCGCTGTCGCCGCTGATGAGGCGTTGCCACGTCGGCTCGACGCCGCAAGCGAGCGGCGTCACCATGCCGAGTCCCGTGACGACGACGCGTCTCATCTTCGATTCCTTAGCCGGCAGCCAATATCATATTCTCCCGCCGCCGCGAGGGCGCCAAGGCAATCTCCGATCGCAGAAAACCGTGAGGGTCCGCCCGAAATGGCGGCGTTAGCTTTTTGCGTTTTTTTCAAGGAATTTAATGGCGTCGCCGACCGTCAGGATGGTCTCGGCGGCGTCATCAGGGATCTCGCAACCGAATTCTTCCTCGAACGCCATAACGAGTTCGACCGTATCCAGGCTGTCGGCCCCGAGATCGTCGATGAAGCTTGCGTTCTCGGTCACCTTTTCGGGTTCGACGCCCAAATGTTCCACGACGATCTTTTTCACCCGCTCGCCAATATCACTCATCGCTGCAACCTCGCGTCCTTTGAATTGGGCTCGATCGGTCAGCGCCCCCGAGCCATTGCGGTATGGGCTTGCGTGGTATCCGCCGTCGGATCATCGGGTCGCGAGCGGACCCCTATGACGATTGGCACCGTTATGCCGCCCCAGCCAAACCGAAGCTCGGTTACCATACTTCAAATGCCTTGACCAGCACGGCGGCGCCGCACCGGGAACCCCGCGGGGCCTCGACGACGACGCTCAAATCATCGCCATCCCGCCGTTCACGTGCAGCGTCTGGCCGGTGATGTAGGCGGCCTCTTGCGAAGCGAGAAAGACCGCGGCAGCCGCCACATCTGCCCCTGCGCCGAGCCTGCCCGCGGGCACCCGGGCGAGGATCGTCTCCCGCTGCTTGTCGTTGAGCTTGTCGGTCATCGCCGTGGCGATCAACCCGGGCGCGATGCAATTCGCCGTCACGCCGCGTTTGGCGTATTCGGCGGCGATCGACTTGATCATGCCGATCATCCCCGCCTTGGTCGCGGTGTAATTACCCTGACCGGGATTGCCGGTGATCCCAACCACCGAGGTGATGCCGATGATGCGGCCGAAACGCTGCCGCATCATTCCGCGCACCGCCGCCCGCGCGAGGCGGAACGTCGCGGTCAGATTGATTGCAACGACCTGGTCCCAGTCCTCATCCCGCAGCTGAACCAGGAGGTTGTCCTTGGTGATTCCCGCATTGGCCACCAATATATCGAGCCTACCCATGGCCTGCTCGCATTTCGGCACCAGCGCCTCGACCTCGTCCTTGTCCGCGAGGTTGCAGGGCAGCACGTGGACGTGGTCCTTGAGCTCCCCGGCCAGCTGATCGAGCACGTCGCGTCGCGTGCCGGAGAGCGCGACGGTCGCGCCTTGGCGGTGAAATGCGCGCGCGATCGCTCCCCCGATCCCGCCGGTCGCTCCGGTGACGAGCGCGGCCTTGCCGGTCAGATCGAACATCGATCGCTCCCCGAAATCATGCGTTGGTCAGCCCGAACATCGCGATGTCCTCCGGCGTTCCGATCGCAACGCCGCGCGCCCCATCGGCGATGCGC
>VAZL01000910.1:0-1813 GCA_005883445.1 Alphaproteobacteria bacterium
TAGACGTTTGCGCGGTTGTCCTGCAGGCGCAGTAGAGGCCATGGCACGTCGGGAGGCAAGATCGTCGGCATCGCGACTAAGATTGCACCGCCCGCGACGCTGGGGGCCGGTGAATTCCGCGCTTGCGATGACTGCGGCGCAAGTGATTACTCCGCTCCAGCGCGAGACAGGCTGCGGACGATGAGCACAAAGGAGCGCGAGAGAATTCAATGAACAGACGCTTCGCCTTGGCGCTATCCGGACTATTGTTTGCTGTGGTGCCGGCTGCGGCGCAGGACTGGCCCACGAAAACCGTCAGGATCATCGTGCCATTTGGCCCCGGCTCGACGCCGGACATGGTCGGGCGGCTGATCGCCGACCACATGCAACAGAAGCTCGGCCAGCCCTTCGTGATCGAGAACCGCCCCGGCGCCAGCGCCAATACCGGAACCGAGATGGTGGCGAAGGCGGATCCGGACGGCTACACGATCGGCGTCAGTCTGGGCGGCCCACTTGCCATCAACACGCTGTTGTTCGCGAAACTTCCGTACGACCCGGCAAAGGACCTCACGCTGATCACCATGCTGACGACCCAGCCGAGCGCGCTGGTCGTGCATACGAGCCTGGGGATCGATTCGGTTGCAGAACTCGTCGATCTGCTCAGGAGGAATCCCGGAAAATACAACTACGGTTCGATCGGTAACGGCTCGCTGTCGCATCTGGCCATGGAGGCGCTCGCGCTCAAGAGCGGCACGACCATGGTCCACGTCCCCTACCCCGGTTCGCCGCAGGCGATGACCGCGGTGCTGCGCAACGACGTGCAGATGGCCTGCCTGCCGGCGATTTCGGTGACGCCACACGTTGCCTCCGGCCAGGTGAAAATTCTGGCGATCTCGCTCGGCCGGCGCTCCACGCTGATGCCTGCAGTCCCGACGCTCAAGGAGAGCGGCATTGATGTCGAAGCGGACGCTTGGAACGGGCTGATCGCACCGGCGAAAACGCCCGATGCGGTCATCGCGAAAATTCACGGCGTGGTCGTTGACGCTCTTGCCGAGCCAACGATTCGCGAGAAACTGGCGACCCAGTTGATGGAGCCGATTCCCACCACGCCGGCGCAGTTCCGCGCAAAAATCGATGCCGATCTGGCGCGCTGGTCGCCGATCATCAAGGCGCTCAATCTGAGGATCAACTAACGCGCGTCGTCGCTACACCACCGGCGAACGCCCGCCGTCGATATTGATGGCGGTGCCGGTGATGTAGGAGCCGAGATCCGACACGAGGAAGCAGGCCATGTTGGCGAATTCCTCGGCCCGCCCGATCCGGCCGAGCGGGATTTCCTTGGCGCGTGCAGCCATATAGTCCTTGAGCGCGACGCCAGCGCGTTTCGCGGCTTGCACGTGCTGATCGGCCTCGATGAAGCCAACCAGCATCGCATTGACCAGCACGTTATGCGGCGCGCCTTCGTGCGAGAGCACCTTGGTCAGCGCCATGCCGGCAGCGCGGGTGATCGAAGTCGGCGCGCTAGCGCCGCGCGGCGCCTTGGCGCCGATGTTGAGCACATTGATGATGCGGCCCCAGCGGCGCTCCTTCATCTGCGGCCACGCCAGCCGCGTCAGCCGGATGGCGGCGAACAGCTTCTGGTCCAAGTCGTGTTGCAGGAATTCGTCGGTCAGCTTTTCAAACGGGCCGGTGGCCGACGTGCCGGCATTGTTCACGACGATGTCGATCTTGCCGAACGCCTTCATTATTTCGTCGTAGGCACGCTTGACGTCAGCGGCGAGCGCCACGTCGCCCTGGACGCCGACGACACGCCGGCCGTTCGCCCCGACGGTCT
>VAZL01000910.1:1957-3161 GCA_005883445.1 Alphaproteobacteria bacterium
CCGCGGGTTGAATAGGTCGAGCGCGGCAGCCTACGTGCTGGAGGTGGCGAACCAGATGCCTTCGTCTACAATGCTGCGTCTCGATTGGAGCACGACGATGGAATTCAGCGCGCTGTTTCTCGCCGTTACCGTCGTGATGGTCGTCGCCTGGTGGGGCACGCGAACGCTCGCGCTGGCATTGTTCGCCGCCACGCTCTTGGCCTCCATCGCGACCTATCTGCACCACGCCAGCGACGTGTTGAAGCTGTCGTTCTAAGCGCGCCCATGACCTAAGCGCCCCATGACTCGATCGCTCGCCCTCACCCTCAATGCGCTCGGCCTCTACGCCGTCGCCTTGGTTCTTGTCATCGCCTTTGCGGCACAGCTCCTGCTCAACGAACTTCCCTGTCCGCTCTGCCTGCTCCAGCGCATTCAGTTTGCGATGCTGGCGGTCGGGCCGATTCTCAACCTGCGCTTCGGGCCCCGTCCCAGCTACTATGCCGTGTCGCTGTTCACCGCCATCGCCGGCGCGGCTTTCGCCACGCGGCAGATATTGCTGCACATCATGCCTGGAGATTTAGGTTACGGCTCGGCGCTGCTCGGCTACCATTATTACACCTGGGCGTTCATCGGGTTTGCCGTTGCCATCATTGCGCTCGCGGCCATGCTGCTGTTCGACGAACAATTCAGAGACGACGGCAAGCCGCAGCCCGCCGGCGCGTTCGCGCGCGCTGCCGTCTGGTTGGTGATCGCGCTCACCGCGCTGAACGTGGTTTCGACGCTGCTGGAATGCGGCTTCGGCGCGTGTCCGGACAACCCGGTCGCCTACGAACTGCTCAAGCGCGCGCCGTGAGGCGGGCGATCACTCCCACTCGCTTATCTCCGCACGAAAGGTCTCAAACCTCAGTTCCCGAATGGGATGGTCAGTTCCGTCTCGTTCGTGTCCACCACGAACACCGCGAGGAGCTTGGCCGGCTTCGTCTTGCTGGCATTGGCGCTGACGGCGTGGCGGTCGCCGGGTAGCTCGGAGAAATTCTGTCCGGCCTTGTAGGTCGTCACCGGTCCGTCGTTGACCTGACTGCGGATCGCCCCCTCAAGCACGGTCGCGTAGATGAAGGCGGATTTGGCATGCGTGTGACCAGGCGAGTAGCCGCCCGGGCCGTATTCGACGAGCACGCCTTTGATGCTCTTGCCGGGAACGTTCGGCAGCTCGTGCTGGTAGACG
>VAZL01000904.1 GCA_005883445.1 Alphaproteobacteria bacterium
CGTCGGAGGACATCTGCAGCGCGCTCAAGGGAGGCGCAAAAATCTGCCAGCGAAACCTTATCAACGAAGTCCCGCCTCTCGATACGTAATATGCTCTCAATTCGTAAGCGGTGTTTTGCCCCCATCTTGCGGAGGGCGGCGTAGTTCGGAAGATGCGAACGGTGTTGACAGGATCGGTTCGCATATATGGTCGACCATATAGTTGACGCTACCGCGCCTCGCGGACGCGTCGAGATTCGCAGTGGCGTCGGTCGCCGGCGGCGGTGGAGCGACGAGGATAAGGGACGGATCGTCGCGGAATCGTATGCACCGGGCGCAGTCGTGTCGGAGATTGCGCGGCGGCATGAGATCAGCCCTCAGCATCTCTTTGCCTGGCGCAAGGCTGCGCGGAACGGCCAGTTGGCGCTGGCGGCGGACGAGGCGGCCGTGTTCGTACCGGTCATGATGGCACCGCAGAAGGCGGAGGTGGCGAAGCGATCGGCGCTGCCGTCGATCACGATCGAGATGGCTGGGGTCGTGGTGCGGGTCGAATGCGGCGTGGATGTGGGGTGGCTCGCGGCTGTGCTGCGGGTGATGAAGGCTCTCGCATGATCGTCCCGTCGGGTGCAGTGCGCGTCCTGGTGGCGACGCGTCCGGTCGACTTTCGCAAGGGCATGGACGGACTCGCCGCGCTGGTGCGCGAGACGCTGGGCAGCGATCCCTACAGCGGGGTGATCTACGTGTTCCGTGCCAAGCGCGCCGATCGCGTGAAGCTGTTGCTGTGGGACGGCACGGGCCTGGTGCTCGTTGCCAAGCGGTTGGAGAAGAACTCGTTTCGTTGGCCGCAGATCAGTGACGGGGTGATGCGTCTGACCTCATCGCAGCTCTCTGCGCTGCTTGAAGGTCTTGACTGGACGCGAGTGCGTGCCGTGCGTGTGCACGCGCCGCAGGCGACGCTCTGAGCGACGCGACACAGTGACTCAGATGCGCGGCGTGGTGCGACACACGCGCGGTGATGTGCTTTGCTCTCGCTGCGATGAGCCCCAGTGATTCCCTCCCCACCGATCTCGATGGCTTGCGTGCTCTGCTCCTGGCCGAGCGGGCGCATCATGCCGAGGAGCTCGAGCGGTTGACCGCAATCATCAAGGAGCTGCAGCGGCATCGCTTCGGGCGCCGCGCCGAACGGCTCGATCCCGAGCAGCTGGCACTGGCGCTGGAAGACGTGGAACAGACGCTCGCGGCGGCAGACGCCGCGGCGGAGAACGACACCACCGCTCAGAAGCAAGCCACGCCGCGCAGGCGGCACATCAATCGCGGTGCGCTGCCGGTCCACTTCCCACGCGAAGAGATCGTCATCGACGTGGCCGACAAGACCTGCGCGTGCTGCGGCGGCCTTAAGCACCGGATCGGCGAGGACGTCTCGGAACGGCTCGACGTTATCCCGGCGCAGTTCAAGGTGATCGTGACGCGCCGTCCCAAATATGCCTGCCAGGTCTGCGCTGGCGAAGTGGTGCAAGCGCCGGCGCTGGAGCGGCTGATCGAGAACGGCATTCCCACCGAGACACTGGTCGCGCATGTGCTGGTCGCCAAATATGCCGATCACACGCCGCTCTATCGTCAAGCGCAAATCTATGCACGCCAAGGCATCGCGCTCGATCGCTCCACCCTGGCGGACTGGGTAGGCCGCGCCGCTTTCGCGCTGCGGCCGGTGCATGCGCGGCTCCTGGAGCAACTGAAGCAATCGACCAAGCTGTTCGCCGACGAGACGACGGCACCGGTGCTCGATCCTGGGCGCGGGCGCGTCAAGAAGGGCCAGTTGTGGGCCTATGCGGCCGACGAGCGGCCCTGGGCCGGCCGCGCTCCGCCAGGCGTTGCCTACGTCTATGCCCCCGACCGTAAACATGCGCGGCCGGCCGAGCATCTTGCGGGATTCAGCGGCATCCTGCAGGTCGACGGCTATGGCGCCTATGCGGAGCTCGCTCAACGCGGTGATGTCGCGCTCGCTTTCTGCTGGAGCCATGTGCGGCGGCAGTTCTACGAGATCCAGGTGAAGACACCGGCGCCGATCGCCACTGAGGCCTTGGTCCGCATCGCCGCACTCTATGCCATCGAAGCCGACATTCGCGGCCTTGCCGCCGATGAACGCCGCCAGGCGCGGCAGCGGCGCACAAAACCTCTCGTCGACGACCTGCGTCTCTGGCTCGAAGCCCAGCTTGCCGCCGTCTCCGGCAAGTCGACCATCGCCGGGGCGATCCGCTACGCACTCTCGCGCTGGGAAGGTCTTACCCGCTTCCTCGACGACGGCCGCATCGAGATCGACTCCAATGTAGTCGAGCGCTCGATCCGTCCGATCGCGCTCGGGCGCAAAAATCATCTCTTCGCCGGCTCCGACGGTGGCGGCGAGCAGTGGGCAGTCATTGCCTCGCTCGTCGAAACTTGCAAAATGAACGCCGTCGATCCGCAAGCTTACTTACACGACGTGCTCTCAAAGATCGTCGCGCGCCATCCCATGGGTCGGATCGACGAGCTGCTGCCGTTCGCCTATGTGCCGGCGGCAGAGAAGGCTGCGGCCTGAAAACACCGCTTACATTGGAACACGTTCAGTGAATTGTGCAACCCGCGATGGTGGGTTCGACTTAAACAGGCGCTCATATCGGCCGACGCTTTCGATGAACACGGTGCGTGAGAGCATCCCAACCCCGTGGCGGGCAATTCCCATCGACCGATCGATGAAGTCTTCGCCGAGGCGGAACGGCGG
>VAZL01000398.1 GCA_005883445.1 Alphaproteobacteria bacterium
GATTGAGCGTCGGATCGTGTAGGCTGGCACAGGCGCGGGTGAACTATTTCCCGCGCAGGCCAAGCGCGTGCGCCATAGCCGTCGAAGCCGGGCGTAACGCCCGATGGCCGGCGCGCAAGTGCACGGCAGACGATTTGGCGCCCGCCGTAGGAAGGATTTGCAATGGACTTTACCCTTTCCCCCGAGATCGAGGACGTCCGCCTGCGCACGCGCCGCTTCGTGGAGGCGCACGTGCTGCCGCTCGAAGCCGATCCCGGCAGCTACGACGATCACGAGAACATCCGCCTCGATGTGCTGCGCGCCGTACAGGCCAAGGCCAAGGCCGAGGGTTTGTGGGCGCCGCAGGCGCCGAAGGATTACGGCGGCATGGGGCTGCCGATCGTGGGCTGGGCCGTGATGTACGAGGAGGCGAACCGCTCGATCTTCGGCCCGCTCGCGTTCAATTGCGCGGCGCCCGACGACGGCAACATGAACCTGCTCGCGCGCGTCGGCACGCCGGCGCAGAAGGACAAATGGCTCAAGCCTATTGTCGAGGGCAAGGTGCGTTCCTCCTTCGCCATGACCGAGCCTGCGCCCGGCGGAGGCTCCGATCCCGGCATGATCCGCACCCGTGCCGAGAAGAAAGGCGACAACTGGGTGATCCATGGCCACAAATGGTTCATCACCGGGGCCGGCGTCGCCGATCATTTCATCCTCGTCGCGCGCACCTCGGACGAGGAGCGGCACGGGCTGACCGCCTTCCTCTATCACCGCGACCAACCGGGCTGGCGCATCCTGCGCCGCATTCCCATCATGGGGCCGGAGGAGCACGGCGGACACTGCGAGCTCGTCTTCGAAGGGCTCGAGGTGCCCGACGGGAACGTGCTGATGAAGGTCGGCGACGGATTGCGCGTCACCCAAATCCGACTCGGGCCCGCGCGGCTCACCCATTGCATGCGCTGGCTCGGGCTCGCCAAGCGCTCGATGGAGATCGCGCAGGCCTACGTGGCCGATCGCGAAGGCTTCGGGATGCGGCTCGCCGATCGCGAGAGCGTGCAGATTAAGCTCGGCGAGGTGGCGCATCAAATTCAGATCGGGCGGCTGTTGGTGATGCACGCGGCTTGGAAGCTCGATCAGGGCGACCGTGCGCGCAAGGAAGTCTCCATGGCCAAGCTTCACGTCGCCGATACGTTGCATCAGGCGGCCGACGTCGCGATTCAGCTCAACGGCGCGCGCGGCTATTCCAAGGACACGATTCTGGAATGGATCTATCGCTACGCCCGTCAGGCGCGCCTCGTCGACGGCGCTTCCGAAGTGCACAACATGGTGCTGGCGCGCTTCATGCGCGAGGAGGGCAGCGACTTCTGGCGTTGGAGCGCGGGGAACAGAGTATGAGAGACGGGGGCGATGCTGCTTGTTTAGGCAAGCCGAATAAATGCGCATGTGCGGGCAGGGGATAGATAAATGCCGAAAACAACATTGTTAAAAAGAAATCATCCCAAATAACAAGGCGTTGAGTTCATTCATGAGCTGCCCAAAGTAGTGGCAAAGTCATAGTTGCAATGCATGGCTAAAAATAGCTGGCTCTTGTCCCTATATTCCTGTATCGGAGCCGGCCGCGAACGAGAGAACGTTCTTCGACATCGCGATTTGTGCCAATTCCCCATTGTTAGAGATCGAGATGCTATCCATGCAGATTCGCGTCGGCTTCCAGATGGTCTACGAGTTTGCCGCGCGCACGCCGGTGGTGCTGATGCTCAACGTGCACCCGTCGCGGGCGACCGACATGATCGAGCCCGACCAGCTTCGCATCACACCCGCGTTGCCGGTGAAACGATATCTGGATGCGTTCGGCAATCTCTGTAGCCGACTGGTGGCGCCGGCAGGCGAGCTCACAATTTCCACGGATGCGCTGGTCGCGGATTCGGGCCTGCCCGACCCGGTCGAACCGACGGCGCGCACGCACGAGATCGCGGAACTGCCGCACGACGCACTGGTCTTCCTGCTCGGCAGCCGATACTGCGAGACCGATCGTCTCATGGATACGGCTTGGTCCCGCTTCGGCGCGACGCCGCCGGGCTGGCCGCGCGTGCAGGCGATCTGCGATTTCGTCCATTCCCATGTCTCCTTCGGTTACCATCACGCCCGCGCGACCAGGACCGCCGCCGACGTCGTAGTCGAGCGCCGCGGCGTGTGCCGCGACTTTGCCCATCTGGCGATCACGCTGTGTCGCTGCATGAACATCCCGGCGCGTTATTGCACCGGCTATCTCGGCGACATCGGCGTTGCCCCCGAGCCCGAGCCGATGGATTTCAGCGCCTGGTTCGAGGTCTATCTCGGCGGCCGCTGGTATGCGTTCGATGCCCGGCACAACGTGCCCCGCATCGGACGCATCGTGATGGCGCGCGGGCGCGACGCCGCCGACGTGGCGTTCAGCACCACCTTCGGTGCGAACGTGCTCAAGCGCTTCGCTGTGCACACCGACGAGGCCGCACCGTCCCGCATCGAGGTCGTCGAGCGCTTGGTGGCGTGAATCGCTAGCCCGCCTCGATCTCGGTTCCGGCCTGCAGCGGCTTTTCTTCCATCACCACGATTGCGATCAGCGCAATCGACATGCTCGCTGCCGCCACCAAGAACAGTCGGCCGAACGCTTCGGCGGGATTTCCGGTCGGCAAGGCGCTGCCGAGCGATTGACCCGGCGGCGTCCCGGCCAAGACAATGGCCCCGAACACCGCGATCAGCATGGTCGCCAACAGGTTCCGGCTGAAGTTCATGGTTCCGACCGAGATGCCGAGTTGATGGCGGGCCACCACGTTCTGCAAAGCGACCGCGGTCAGGGAAGGCATGGGCCCGAAGCCTGCTCCGACGAGGATCAATGTGAACTCGAACGACAGCGGGGTCATCTCGCTTGCATGCCACGCCAAGCTCGTGACTGCTCCGATCGAAAGCAAGAGCGCGGCCGTGGGTAGGCGCTTGTAGCGACGCACGCGGCCGAGAACCTGTCCAGCGAGGCCGGCGCTGGTGTTGAGCGCCACCATCAAAACCACCAAGCTCAATCCCGCGTGGGTGGGCGAAAGACCCATCACGCCCTGGAGGTAGATCGGAAGAAAAACGTTGAGCCCGATGATCGAGCCCCAGCCGAATGCGTTGGCCACGATCGCGCAGCGCACGATCGGATTTTTGAGCATGGAGACCGGGATCAGCGGCTCGGGCGCCGTCAGCAGGCGAAGCACGAAGAGCGAGCCCATGATCAGCGCGACCGCAAACAGCGCGAGGATCGGCGGCGAGCTCCACGGATAGCGTACCCCCGCCAAGTTCAATGCCAGCATGAACGACACGCTGGCCATGACGATCAGCGCGGCGCCGACGATGTCCAAGAGATGTGGCCGCTCGTGGCGCGGCAGGCGGCGCAGCAGCGACGTCGTGATCGCCAAGGCCGCAAGCCCCATGGGAATATTGATCCAGAAGATGACCGACCAATGCAGATGGTCCGCGATCAAGCCGCCGAGCAAGGGTCCGCAGCCGCCGGCGGTGGTGTAGGTCGCTGCGAAGTAGCCGTAATAGCGGCCGCGCTCCTTGGGCGAGACCAAGTCGGCGAGCACGATCATGCCCACGGACGATAGGCCGCCGCCGCCCAGCCCGTGCAAGACGCGGCCGAAAATCAAAACCAGCATGCTCGGCGCCAGCGCGCAAACGAGCGAACCGGCCATGTAGGTCAGGATCGCGATGCGAAGCGTGAAGCGGCGGCCGTGGATGTCCGCGATCTTGCCGTAGAGCGGGATGATGGCCGTCGACGCGAGCAGATAGGCGGTGATCAGCCAGGGCAGGCTGTGCATATCGCCGAAGTCGCGTCCGATCGTGGGCAGCGCGGTCGCCAGGATGGTCTGGTCGAGCGATCCCATGAACGTCGGCAGCAGCACGCCGAGGACGATCAGCAGCGTCTGTCGATGCGTGAGGGGCTCGGCCTCACGGCGGTCGGCGAGGGCATCCATGGGCGAGAGCGTTTCGGTCCCGATGCGCGCGATCGGCGTTCGCGCCGTCACGCTTGCTGCCGGTTGTAAAGCACGCCTGCTGGCTCGGCCAGCCGGGCCGGGACATTGGAAGGATGTCGAAGTCGCATGCGGTGGCGTCGAGTCCGCAGTCGTTCTCTTCTGTTGCAGTGCGCCAAAATGCGCATTCGGCGGCAGCGCCGACATTTCCTTGCCGGCAGCGGGGCTGGCGCGAAATTGCCAGTCTGCTCAACTTCTTGGCATTGCTGCCGCGACGGCGGGGACTATATCTGTTCGAGCGAATCGAAAGTCCCTGGCGCTCGTTTCGTCGCGAGGGCACACTGCCCGTGGAGGCTCGTGCGATGGCGCTCAACCAGGTCACGCTCGACGACAAATATGACCTCGCCAAAAGCCGGATCTTCGTCACTGGCTTCCAGGCCCTCGTGCGCCTCTGCTTGATGCAGAAGGAGCGCGACCGCCGCGCCGGCCTCAACACCGCGGGCTATGTCACCGGCTATCGCGGCTCGCCGCTCGGCACCCTCGACCAGCAGTTCATCCGCGCGCAGCGCTCGCTCGACAAATACGACATCCGCTTTCAAGCCGGAATCAACGAGGACATCGCGGCGACCGCGATCTGGGGCTCGCAGCAGGCCGAGCTGCGCGGCGAGGGCAAGTTCGACGGTGTGTTCGGCCTCTGGTACGGCAAAGGCCCGGGCGTCGACCGCACCGGCGACGTCTTCCGTCACGCCAATTTCGCCGGCACGTCCAAATATGGCGGCGTGCTGGCGCTCATGGGCGACGACCACACCGCAGAATCTTCCACCACGGCGCATCAGTCCGAATATCACTTCATCGACGTCATGATCCCGATCCTAAACCCCGCCGGCGTTCAGGAAATTCTCGATTACGGCCTCTACGGCTGGGCGATGTCGCGCTTCTGCGGCACCTGGGTCGCGCTCAAATCCATGCACGAGACGGTCGAATCGACCGCGGTGATCGACGGCAGCCTGGAGCGGGTCAACATCGTCATTCCGGACGACTTCGCCATGCCGGAAGGCGGCCTCAACATCCGCCTGCGCGACACCATCCTCGGCCAGGAGGCGCGGCTGCACGACTACAAGCGTGACGCCATGCTCGCGTTCGTGCGCGCGAACAAGCTCAACAAGTACATCACCTCGGGCGGGCGGCGGCCGAAAATCGGCGTCATCACCGTCGGCAAGAGCTATCTCGACGTGCGTCAAGCGCTCGACGAGCTCGGGATCGACGAAGTCAAGTGCAACGATCTCGGCATTCGACTCTACAAGATCGGATGCCCGTGGCCCATCAGCCAGCGAGACCTCAAGCAATTCGCCGACGGGCTCGAGCTCATCATCGTGGTCGAGGAGAAGCGCTCGCTGATCGAGGTGCAGGTGCGCGAGGAGCTCTACGGCACCGCGAACCAACCGGTCTGCATCGGCAAGAAGGACGAGCGGGGCAACTGGCTGTTCCCAGTGAAGGGCGCGCTCGATCCCAACGAGGTCGCGATCTGCATCGGCGAGCGCATCCTGCAAAGGATCGGCGGCGACGAGAAGATCGCCGCGCGGGTTGCCGCGCTCAAGGAGGCGCAACGGATTTTGGCTGAGACGCAGGACGTCGCGGTGCGCATTCCGTATTTCTGCTCCGGCTGTCCGCACAACACGTCGACCGTCGTGCCCGAGGGCATGCGCGCCTATGCCGGCATCGGCTGCCACTACATGGCGCAGTGGATGGACCGCTCGACGCTGGGCTACACGCAGATGGGCGGAGAGGGTGCGAACTGGATCGGCGAGGCGCCGTTCTCCAAGCGTCCCCATGTCTTCCAGAATCTCGGCGACGGCACCTACAACCATTCCGGCTACATGGCGATCCGCGGCGCGATCGCCGCCGGCGTGAACATCACTTACAAGATCCTGTTCAACGACGCCGTCGCCATGACCGGCGGCCAGCCCAACGACGGCGGGCTCACGGTGCCCCAAATCCATCACCGCGACCAACTGATCCAGGTGCAGCAGGAGCTGGCGGCGATCCCCGGCGTCACCGTGCTGATCTACGACCAGACTTGCGCCGCCGAAAAGCGCCGCCGCAGGAAGCGCGGCCGTTTCCCCGATCCCGACAAGCGCGTGATCATTAACGAACTGGTCTGTGAAGGCTGCGGCGATTGCGGCGTCAAATCGAATTGCGTCTCGGTGCAGCCGCTGGAGACTGAATGGGGCCGCAAGCGCACCATCGACCAGTCGAGCTGCAACAAGGATTTTTCCTGCGTGAAGGGTTTCTGTCCGTCGTTCGTGACCGTGTACGGCGCCAAGCTCAGGCAGGGCATCGGTGTCGCCGCGGCGCATGCGCCTGCGCCGCTGCCGGAGCCGAAGCTGCCGGCGATCGCAAAAACCTACGACATCATCGTCACCGGGGTCGGCGGCACCGGCATCGTCACCATCGGCGGCATCCTCGGCATGGCGGCCCATCTCGAGGGCAAGGGCGTTGGCGTCATCGATATGGCCGGCCTGGCGCAAAAGGGGGGCGCGGTCTTCAGTCACATGCGCATTGCCGAGCGCTCGGAGGAT
>VAZL01000905.1 GCA_005883445.1 Alphaproteobacteria bacterium
AGTTCGGACACCTGACGGAACTGCAGCGCGTAGCCGTCGCAGGCATTGCCGGAGAAATCGTAGAGAATGCGCCCGCGCGCGGCGACGGCCGACGAATTGCCGCGCGTGTGCGCGAGCTTGAGTTCATAGACCGCGCGATGGGAGGCGAGCTCGCCGGCTGGCGTCAGCGCCGCTGCGCGTTGCACGCCCAAACCGCCGACCAAAGTCGCCACCATGATGGTGCCGAGCGTCGACTTGCCGAAGATCGTCATCACAGTCTGCCTCCGCGCCGCCGACTTGCGGCGCAACATAGGGATAGCGTTCGCCGCCTGCAACCATGCAATGCCGGAACGCAGTCCTCCGCCGCTTGCATGCGCGCGCCCGATCGGCGAAGACAAGGCATCCAAAGCGCAGCAGGAGGACGCCATGGCTGGAATGGTCGACAAGAAGCTCGCCGAGCTCGGAATTGCGCTTCCCACGCCGGCAAGCCCCGTCGCCAATTACATCCCGTTCGTGCGCGTCGGCTCGCTGCTGTTCGTTTCCGGTCAGGTCTGCCTCGATACGGCCGGTAAGCTGGTCGCCAAAGGCAAGCTCGGCAAGGGCGTATCACTCGAGGACGGCCAAAAAGCGGCACGCGCCTGCGCGATCAACGTGCTGGCACAGGTCAAGGCGGCGCTCGGCGATCTCGACAAGGTCAAGCAGGTGGTCCGCTTGGGCGGCTTCATCAATTCCGATCCCGGCTTTCTCGACGGCCCCAAGGTGATGAACGGCGCCTCCGACCTCATGGTCGCGGCGCTCGGCGACAAGGGCCGGCACGCGCGAACGACGGTCGGCGTCGCCGTGCTGCCGGGAGACGCCGCGGTCGAGGTCGAGGGCATTTTCGAGGTCGGCTGACGCGTCTCCATGGCCGATCTCGATTGGTTGATCGCACGGCCGGTGGCGCACCGAGGGCTGCATGATCAAAAAAGCATCATCGAGAACACACCCTCGGCATTCGCCGCCGCGATCGCGGCGCGCTACGGCATCGAATGCGATCTGCAGATCAGCGCCGACGGCGAGGCCATGGTGCACCACGACGATGCGCTCGGCCGGCTGACCGAAGGCAGCGGCCGCCTCGACGCGACGACGGCGGCGGAACTCAAGCGCGTTGCCTTCAAGGCGACCGGCGACCGCATGATCACGCTCGGCGAATTGTGCGACCTGGTCGCCGGCCGGACCACGTTGCTCATCGAAATGAAGAGCCGATTCGATGGCGATCGGCGGCTCGTCAGCCGCGTCGCCAGCGTGCTGTCGGGCTATCGCGGCCCGGCCGCGGTGATGTCGTTCGATCCGGCGCAGATCGCGGATCTGCGCGCCATCGCGCCGGGGCTGCCGCGCGGCATGGCCGCGGAAAAACAGGGATGGGGCGCGGTCGCGGCCGCACCCAAGCGCGCGGTAACGACCTTCGCGCAGGTGCTCTCCGCGCGACCGCAATTCATCGCTTACGCGGTGCGCGACCTGCCGGCGCTGTTGCCCGCGGTCGCGCGCAGCGTCTTGCGCCTACCGCTGCTCGCCTGGACCGTGCGCAGCGCAGATGACCGGCACAAGGCCGTGCGCTATGCCGACCAGATGATCTTCGAAGGATTTCGGCCGTAAACTTGCATGACGAAGGCCCATGATCGAACTGACCCTGCGCGTGGCGAACTCCATCGGCGACGTGGCCGCTGAGGCCTGGGACGCCTGCGCCAATCCGGCATGGCCCGATCGCGGGAATGGGGCGTGCGGCCCCTGCCCGGTGCCCGCCAATCTCCACAGCTCTGCATTAGGAGATCGGTATAACCCGTCCATGCATCTCATCGCGGAAGACGCCCGGGGGGTCTTGCTCGGCGCCGTCCCCTGCTATGTGAAGTCGCATTCGCGCGGCGAATACGTCTTCGACCATGGCTGGGCGGACGCCTACGAGCGGGCCGGGGGCAGCTACTATCCCAAGCTGCAGGTTTCCGTGCCGTTCACGCCCGCGACCGGCCGCCGATTGCTCGCGCGCGCTGGGCCGTACGCCGACGCGGTGCGCGCGCATCTTGCCGCCGCGCTCACCGATATCTGCCGGCGCGCTGGCGCCTCGTCGGTTCACGTCACCTTCCCGACCGAGCCGGAATGGGACTTGCTGGGCGCGCGCGGCTACCTCAAGCGCACGCACCAGCAGTTCCATTGGGAGAACGCCGGCTATGCGACCTTCGATGCGTTCCTGGCTGTGCTCGCCTCGCGCAAGCGCAAGACCATCCGGCGCGAACGCGCGGACGCGCTCGCGGCCGGCATCAGCGTGCATTGGCTGACCGGTACGGATCTCACCGAAAGCGTGTGGGACGCCTTCTTCGACTTCTACATGGAAACCGGCTCGCGCAAATGGGGCCGCCCCTATTTGACGCGGGCGTTCTACTCGCTCGTCGGCGAGAAGATGCGCGACCGCATCCTGCTGGTCATGGCCAAGCGCAACGGGCGCTGGATCGCCGGCGCCATCAACTTCATCGGTTCCGACACGCTGTTCGGCCGCCATTGGGGCGCAAGCGAGCACCACCCGTTCCTCCACTTCGAGCTTTGCTACTACCAGGCCATCCAATACGCCATCGAGCACAAGCTCGCCCGCGTCGAGGCCGGCGCCCAGGGCGAGCACAAGATTTCGCGCGGCTATGTGCCGACGACGACCTATTCCGCGCACTACATCGTCGATCCGGCGCTGCGGCGCGCGATCGAGGATTTCCTCAAGCACGAGCGCGCTTATGTGGCGGCAGCGCATGCGGAGCTCGCGGACGCCGCGCCGTTCCGCAAGGGAGGATAAGGAGAGAGAAAAATCATGCCGGCTTACGACCCCAACAATATCTTCGCCAAAATCCTGCGCGGCGAATTGCCGTGCTACAAGATCTACGAGGACGACAAGGCGCTCGCCTTTCTCGATATCATGCCGCGCGCGAGCGGCCATGCGCTGGTCCTGCCGAAAGCGCCCGCCCGCAACATCCTCGATGCTTCTCCCGATGACCTCGCCCACGTCATCAAGGTCGCG
>VAZL01000906.1:0-1064 GCA_005883445.1 Alphaproteobacteria bacterium
TGAGCGTCTTCATGGGCCTGCCGGCCCTGCTCGCCCTCGGCGGGCTCATCTTTCTGGCATTCGATCTCCTGCGGCGATGGCGCAAGTGACGATTGCAAGTGACGATGGAAATTGCCCGGTCGCCCTTCCCACTCACAGCCGCGGCAGCGGCCGTTTCGACTTGGCGGCGGACGGCACCTTCACCAGCGCTTCGCCGTCGAGCACGATCTCGTCTGCGACCTTGCAGCTGCACGCGAGCCGCGCGCGCTGGCGCTCGGGGATGAGCTCCGCCACCGTCACGGTCACGTCGACCTGGTCGCCGATCTTGACCGGAGCGCGGAAATTGAGCGTCTGGGAGATGTAGACGGCGCCGGGGCCGGGAAGACGGGTGCCCAACACCGCCGAGATCAAGCTCGCGGTATAGAGGCCGTGTGCGATCCGTTTGCCGAACTGGGTCTTGGCGGCGAAATGCTCCGACAGATGGATCGGATTGCGATCGCCGGTGAGCTGCGCGAACCCGACCACGTCGGAGGCGGCGATCGTCTTCGACAGCGTCTCGGTCATGCCGACCGAGAGGTCTTCGAAATAGAGAATGCGCAGCGCCAGGATCATCAGGCGCGAACGTAGCCCGGATTTCGCGCACGCTCCATCCGGGCCATGCGTGCGTCGCCTCACGCCGCTGCGAGTTCCTTGTCCTTGGCCTCGGCGCGCTGCAACGCCGGCCGCGCGGCAAGGCGGTTGGTATAGGCCGTGAACTCGGGACGCTCGGGCACGAGCTTGAACATCATGCCCCAGCGCAGCGTAGAGCCGACGACCACGTCGGCGGCGGTGAACTGCTCGCCCATGAGATAAGGGCCCTTCGCGACCGCTTTCGCCGTCACATCCATCACGGCGTCGAAATCGCCGTAGCCCAGCATACCGCGCCGCGGCTCCTCCTTGCGCGGGTTGGCGCGATCCATCATCGCCGCCTCGATGCAGTTCGGACCGAAGAACAGCCACTTGAGATAAACGCCCCGACGCGGTGTGCCGACCGGCACGTTGAGCTTGGCGCGCGGAAATTCGTCGGCGAGATAGGCGCAGATCGC
>VAZL01000906.1:1154-2952 GCA_005883445.1 Alphaproteobacteria bacterium
CCGACCTCCTCCAGCATCCATCGCGTGATCGATGAGCGCGACGGCGCGGCGTGATAGAGCGTAAGCTTCGCCATGCGGTACTCCATTGTTGGGTGATGCACATCCCTTAAGCCGCGATCGTGTCGGTTGTGCGAACATCATGCAGCATGCTGAGGCAGATGCCGCCGGTGAGGACACAATGACGACGACAAGATACCTCTCGGTCGTCGCGATTCTCTGCGGCTTGCTCAGCTGTGCGCCGGTCGCGGCAGCGCCGATCACGCCCGGACGACAGATCATCGACATCAACGGCGCGCCGATGGTGGTCTTCGCCTACCGCCCGCCGGAATGTTCCGATCCGGCGCTGCTCATGGTCTTTCACGGCGTCGCCCGCAACGCCCGCACGTATCGCGATGACGCGCGCGCGATCGCGGACCGGCTTTGCCTGCTCGTCGTCGCGCCGGTATTCGACAAACGCGCCTTTCCCGCCTGGCGCTACCAGCGCGGCGGCATCGTCAAGGACGCGGTGGTGCAGGATGCGCGCGACTGGACCGGCAGGCTGGTGCTCGATCTTGTCGCCTGGGCGCGCGGGCAGGAAGGGCGGCCGCTCGCCTATTCGCTGCTCGGCCACTCGGCTGGAGCCCAATTCCTCGACCGCCTCGCCGCCTTCGAGCCGACCGAAGCGCGACGCATCGTCATTGCAAATCCGGGAAGCTACGTGTTTCCCAGCCTCGAGATCGACGCGCCCTACGGGCTGGGAAAGGTCTATTCGGGCACCGAGGGCGAGGCAGCGCTGCGGCGGTACCTCGAACAGCCGCTGACCATCTATCTCGGTCAAGGCGATACCCGCGATGACGAGCGAAACGATTATCCCGAGGCGCTGGCCCAGGGCGCTTCGCGCTACCAGCGCGGCTTGAACGTATTCAACGCGGCGAAGACCCTGGCACAGACCCGCGGCTGGAAGTTCAACTGGCGGCTGGTCGAGCTGCCCGGCGTCGGACACAGCGCGCGCAAGATGTTCTCCGCGCCGCAGGCTTTCGAGGCGCTGTCGCCCTGATCCGGCGTTGGCGCGGCGTATGCGCCGCGCGGACGGCCAAGGCGCGTCCAATCAAGCGGGAGGCGGCGGGCCCTCTTGTTCGCGCACCCGCAGCTTGCGCACCGTCAGCTCGTCGACTTCGAGCGCCTGAAAGCGCGCTTTCTTGACCGTCATGCGGCCAAGCGCGAGCCGACCGATCGCCAGCGCCCCGATAGCTATGGCCCCGAACGCGGCCGCACCGATCGCAAGCGCGATCATGCTGGTGGCGGGAATGGCTTCGGCTCGGCGGACGATATCACGCGGCATCGATGGGTCTCCGTCAGGCAGCTGGTTTTCGTCGCCGGCGGGGCGAAGCTCGCAGCGGCACCCAGACTATCGGCCGTCCGGCGGGCGAACCGCAATGTCCTCGGGCGACGGCCGGGGTGCCATTCCGATCTGCCGGGCCTGCGCCGAACAAGTTTTCTCCCGGCGTGTTAATATAGCTGCGGGTCGCGGCACGGCGTGACCAAGACCGGTGACCAAGACCGGCATGGCGACCCTGCTTGCTCGGGAGGTACGACCATGGCGCAGCTACATGTTCTCATGGGGGCGGATACGATCCGCGCGCGTCCGACGGTCCGCCGCATCGGTCTCGCGGACCTCAAAGACGCGCTGGCACGCGGCCTCGCCGATTTTTCCGCCATACCGACCCACGCGGTGTTCCTGTGCCTGATCTATCCCATCGTGGGCCTGGTTCTGGCGCGGGCGATCATGGGTTATGCCCTCTTGCCGCTGCTCTTTCCG
>VAZL01000399.1:0-11414 GCA_005883445.1 Alphaproteobacteria bacterium
CCCGAGCCAATCGCCGAGGCGATCACGCGCGACCATGATCTGGCCGACGATCTCGCCGGGCGTGAGATTGCGCACAAGGCGTTGGGTGCCGGTGTGACAGAACGAACACGTGAGCGTGCAGCCGACCTGGCTGGAAACGCAAAGCGTGCCGCGGTCGGTCTCGGGGATGTAGACGCATTCGACCTCGTGCGGCCGTTCGCCCTCGCCCGACTGTTCGCCGGGCAGCCGCAGCAGCCATTTGCGCGTGCCGTCGACCGAGACCTGCTCAGCCACCACCTCGGGGCGCGCGAGCGTGAAATGCCGCTCGAGCAGCGCACGCACCTCCTTCGATACGCTGGTCATCTCGTCGAAGCCGCGCGCGCCGCGCACGTAGAGCCAGTGCCAGATCTGCTGCGCGCGCATCTTGCGCTGGGCTGCCGGCACGCCGATCGACGCCAGCGCCTCTGTCAGTTGCGCGCGCGAGAACCCCACCAGCGAGGGCTTGGCCGGCGGCACATAGCGCTCGAGCGGCGTCTTTTCGACGAAGTCCGGAGACGCCGCGGCGGCCGGCGTCGAGGACAGGGGAGTGGTTTGAAGCGGTTGCGCCATCGTGTTGAAATGCCTTGCGGCGTTCTAGCATAGATGGGGTGCCGGCGCCGACGGCGATAGATCGATCATTTTTCCTTCAGCCGCTCGATCAGCGCGATCGCCGCCGCGGGCGCGCGAACCTTGGCCCCGGAGATCATGTAGATGAACACATCGCGCTTGCCCGATTGCGGCAAGGGCGCCGTGATGGTGGCGAGAT
This sequence comes from Alphaproteobacteria bacterium, assembly GCA_005883445.1. Taxonomy (GTDB): domain Bacteria; phylum Pseudomonadota; class Alphaproteobacteria; order Rhizobiales; family Xanthobacteraceae; genus VAZQ01. The sequence goes on from VAZL01000399.1 coordinate 785, forward strand.
CGTCGGGCACGGCGCCGGCGGCCCAGCCGCGTGCCCGTTCGGCCCACAGCTCGAGCGCGCGCGGCGGGTAGCCGGTCTTTTCCTTCTCCGACGTGCGCTGCAGGCGGGCATAGACGAAATCGGCGGTGACATCGGCAATCAGCGGATGCTTGTCGGATTCCACGACGACCGCCGCCACCGAAAACTTGCGCAGCAACTCGATGAACGCCGGTGCGAGGAAGCTCTCGTGCCGCACCTCCACCACATGGCGAATAGGGCGTCCATCGAGCCTCGGCGGCAGCAACGCCAAAAAGGCGGCGAAATCCTCCGGATCGAACTTCTTGGTCGGCGCCATCTGCCAAAGCACCGGGCCAAGCTTCGATTTCAACTCGAGCACGCCGCTCGCGAAGAAACGCTCGATCGATGGACCGGCCTCGGCCAGCACGCGCCGGTTGGTCGCGAATTGCGGGCCCTTGAGCGAGAACACGAAATCGTCCGGCGTCTCGGCCGCCCATTTGCGAAAGCTCTCCGCCTTCTGCGTCCGGTAGAAGGTGGCGTTGATCTCGATCGCCGTGAGCTTGCGGCTGGCGTATTCGAGCTCGCGCGCCTGCGGCAGTCCCTTGGGATAGAACGCGCCGCGCCACGGCTCGAACACCCAGCCGCCGATGCCGACACGGATCATGTGCAGGTTCCTCCAGCGCCCGTGGCGGAACTCGAGGACGGTATTTGCGGGTCGCTGCGCGGTGTGCCGCCAGTCACCACGTGGAAGCTTAAGATTATGGCGCGAATGCCGAGGATGGGCACGTCTTAAAAAGCGCGCCGGCCCCGGTCCTATGGTTGCAGCAGATAAAGCCGATCCGCGCTAGCGGGAACATCCGCGCCGGCCGCCGGCAACGCGGCTACTCGGCGATATGGGCAAAGCGTCGTCTGCGTCGTCTTCCTCGGCCGCCTTGTCCTGAAGTTCCGCCGCCATTCGCCGCAACCGGCCTGCGATCGTGAGATCGAAGGTAGCTCGCGACATCGCAGTCAATATATCGGCCTGCCGACGCAGATATGTACCACTGATCATTGACACCAACCCCGTTGAGCGAGGGCTTTCCCGGAAAACGACGGAGCGCGCGATCCGTTCCAATATCGGGAATGGTCTTGATCGCAATGGTCTGATCGTAATGGTCTTGGAGTCGGGCGAGGGCCGATGTTCCCGCCCGCGACGGTCGCCCGCGCTGCTTGCACCTGGCGCTACTTGCACTCCTGCTCGATCTTGTCGAGCGCCTGGGCGAGGCCCTTGAGCGAATACTGGTCGGTCGATTGGGTGCCGCGGCCCGAAGTTCCCTTCACTGTCAAATCGGCGCCCTTGCGCATGGCGTCGACCATGCGCGCTTCCTCGCCGGCGTTCTTGATCCAGGCGCCATCGCTTTGGGTGTACATGGCGAACTTGGCGGTGCCGATCTCAGCGGTGGCATCCGAATTGGTCTTGAACGGATAGCCGATGATGACCGACACCTCGTTCTTCACCTTGTCGGCGGGGCGGGTAGACACGAAGACATAGGACGGATCGCGCTTGCGCGCTTCCGGCTCGGTCTTCGTCGTCTTCGGCTTGGCGAGCGCGAAGCAGACCTTGTTGCCGCCGGGCGAGGCGGTATACGCGCCCCAGTCCCCGTACTGGCCGAGCAAGGTGGGTTGCGCATCGCCCGCGGCCGGCGCCGCCGCGGTCGCGGCCGGTTTGGCCGGCGCCGCGGCAGGTTTCTGCGGCTGCGGCTGCGGCGTCGCGGCGGGCGGCGGCGGCGTAGCGGCGGGTTTCGCCGGCTGTTGTTGCGCGAAGGCGACCGGCGCCAGCGATGCGACAAGGATCAATGCGGTCGTGGCAGATCTCATCCCGATCATCGGCCCACCTCCGTGACGGCTGCAGCAATCCGAAACCTTTCCGTCGCCCGTGCTTCAACCGCTGTCGTTCGTGCTATAGCGTGCCGACACTTTTCGAGCAGCCTGCGGCCCGTGAAAGCCATTCTCTGCCAGCGCTTCGGCACTCCCGACGACCTTGTGCTCGCCGATATCCCCGACCCCGTTGCCGGGCCGGGCGAGGTCGTGGCCAAGGTGGTGGCGGTCGGGCTGAATTTCTTCGACACGCTGATCATCGCCGGCAAGTATCAGGCCAAGCCGCCGTTTCCATTCTCGCCGGGCGGCGAGTTCGCGGGCGTGGTGGAAAGCATCGGCGCAGGCGTCACCGCGTTCAAGCCCGGCGACCGCGTCATGGGCTACACCAATTTCAACGCGGCGCGCGAACGCACGGCGGTCGCCGCCGACCACATCGTGAAGCTGCCCGCCGATCTCGATTTCGATCGCGCGGCGGCGCTGACCATCACCTACGGCACCGCCTATTACGCGCTCAAGTACCGCGCCCTGATGCGCGCGCAAGAGACGCTGGCCGTGCTCGGCGCCTCGGGCGGGGTCGGGCTCGCGGCCGTGGAGATCGGCAGCGTCATGGGCGCGCGCGTGATCGCCTGCGCCTCCACCGACGACAAGCTCGTCTTCGCCCGCGCCCATGGCGCGCACGAGGTCGTGAACTACGAACGGGAGGATTTGCGCGAGGCGCTCAAGCGCCTCGGCGGCGAGCACGGCGTCGATGTCGTGTTCGATCCGGTGGGCGGCCGCTACAGCGAACCGGCGGTGCGCTCGCTCGCCTGGGAGGGACGATATCTCGTCGTCGGCTTTGCCGCCGGGGAGATTCCCAAACTGCCGCTCAATCTCGTGCTGCTCAAGGGTTGCGCCGTGCTCGGCGTGTTCTGGGGCGCGTGGGTTCGCCACGACACCAACGACTACAAGGCCGCCATCGATACGCTGGCCCATTGGTGCGCCGAGGGCAAGTTGTCGTGCCACGTCCAGAAGGTTTATCCGCTCGCCGAGCTGCCGGCCGCGCTCAAGGCGCTCGCGAACCGCCAGGTGATGGGCAAGCTGGTGGTGCGGGTGTGACGTCATGCTGTCGTCCCCGCGACAGGGAATGTAATGCCGAGCCGATCGCGTATTCAAAGACGAGCCGCGCGATTATCTCATGCTAGCGCCTTCCTGCCTTCATCCGCGCGAGCGCGGCACGCGCGGCGTCGCGGTGCTCCGCACGCATATGCCCCGCCACCATCCGCAGCGCGGCGAGCAGCACGGCGGCATCGTCGGTAAAGCCGACAAGGGGCAACATGTCCGGCACGGCATCGAACGGCAGCACGAAATAGGCGAGCGCGCCCACGAGCGTTGCCTTCACCTGCACCGGCGTGGCACGGTCGAAGGCGCAGTAATAGGCGGCGAGCAGATCCTCGGCGAAGGGCAGCCTCGCCGCCACCCGGGCGGCCTTGCGCCAGAAGTCGCGCCGCACGCGCGCCTCGTCGCGATCGCCGCGCGCCTCAAAGCGGCCTTGCCCCCACGCCGCGGCCTGCTCGAACGGCATGGTCATGCGCCGCAACGCATCTTCCTCAGTGCGACGCCCCGGCCAGTCGATCCATGGCATCGGCGAGCTTGATGTCGCGATCGGTCACGCCGCCGGCATCGTGAGTCGCAAGCGTCACTTCGACCTTGTTGTAGACGTTGAACCATTCCGGATGATGGTCGAGTTTCTCCGCGATCAGCGCCGCGCGCGCCATGAAGCCGAAGGCTTCGTTGAAGTCCTTGAACGTGAATTTCCTGCTGATGGCGTCACGGCCCTTCACCTCGCTCCAGCCGTTGAGCTTGGCGAGGGCGCTCTGGCGGGCGGCGCCGGTCAATTTCTCTGCCATGGTCCGCACCTCATGGTCGCCGCGATTGTGCCACGAATCGCCGTGCGCTGGCCACTCGCAAAGGCGCCCCGAACGCCTACCTAATCGAGAGCAGAGCCGCCGATTGGTTTGCGCGGAGGGCCCCCATGTCCTGGTCGCTGAATATCGGCACCATCGCCGGAACGGCGGTGCGCGTGCACGTCACCTTCCTGTTGTTTCTGGGCTGGATCTTCGCCGCCAGCTGGGTCACGGGCGGACCGCAGGCGGCCTGGCAAGGACTGGTCTTTCTGGTTCTGCTGTTCGCGTGCGTGGTGGCGCACGAATTCGGCCACATCTTCACCGCGCGCGCTTTCGGCGTGGCGACACCCGACGTGACGCTGCTGCCGATCGGCGGCGTGGCCCGCCTCGAGCGCATCCCGGAAGAGCCGTATGAGGAATTCCTGGTGGCGATCGCCGGCCCGCTGGTGAACGTGGCGATCGCGATCGCCTTGGTTTTGCTTGCCGGCGCGCGGGTGAACGCGGGCGACCTCTATACGGTCGAAAGCCCGCATACCTCGATGATCGATCGGCTCGCCGCCGTGAACCTGTTCCTCGCCGTGTTCAATCTGATCCCGGCCTTTCCCATGGACGGCGGGCGCGTGTTGCGCGCGCTTCTGGCCACGCGCATGGGCTACGTGCGCGCGACCGAGATCGCCGCGTTCATCGGACAGGGCTTCGCCTTCGCGCTCGGCTTCATCGGGCTGTTCTTCAACCCGCTGCTCATCTTCATCGCGATCTTCGTCTATCTCGCGGCCTCCTCGGAGGCCCATCTCGTCGCCATCCGGGCGATGTCACGGGGCGTGCCGACGAGCGCGGCGATGATGACCCAATTCGCCACGCTGGCGCCCGACGCGCACGTGGAGGAGGCGGTGCAGACGCTGTTGCGCACGAGCCAGGGCGAGTTTCCCGTGGTCGACGCGGCGGGAAAGCCGATCGGCCTCCTCGGCCGCGGCGATCTCATTCGCGCGCTCAAGCAGCTCGGCCCCGACGCCCGCGTCGCCGACGCCATGTCCGCCACGGTGCCGACCATCGGTCATCGCCGCTGCCTGGAAGAGGCGTTCCGGATGTTGCAGGAAAAATCGGCGCCCGCCGTCGCCGTGGTCGACGGCAACGGACGGCTCGTGGGTCTCGTCACTTCCGAGACCGTCGGCGAGATGCTGATGTTGCATGAAGCGTTGCCGAAAGGCGCGCGGCTTGGGCCGTGGACGCGCCCCACCGGTGCTTGACCAATCCGTGCCGATGGCCTGCGAATGGCAGCTGATCGGGCTGCCAATAGCGTAACCCTTTGCAATCCCGAGAGACTCTCGCGAAATTGCTTTAGCAATTGACTTTCTTTCTCCTGCTTCCGATATTTCTGTCATGACAGAAATTACTGAAAAAGCAGGAAAGCTTCCCAACGCCGCCGAACGCTTCGTGCTGCATTGGGGCGACATGGGCGCGCAGTGGGGCGTCAACCGCTCGATCAGCCAGATTCATGCATTGCTTTACCTGTCGGAACGGCCACGCACCGCCGAGGACATCGCCGCGGTGCTCGGGCTCGCGCGGTCGAATGTTTCCACCTCTATCAGGCAGTTGGTGGGCTGGAATCTGATCCGGCGCGTGCCCGTCAAGGGCGACCGGCGCGAGCATTTTGAAGCTGAAACCGACGTCTGGGAAATCGCCATGCGGATCGCCGCGATCCGCAAGGAGCGCGAGATCGACCCGGCGGTCGAGACGCTCAAAGCCTGCGTGGCCGATGCCGAGAGCGATCCCAAGCTGCATCCCGTCGCGCGCAAGCGGCTCAACGACATGCTGGCCTTCGTCGAAACGCTGGATCGTTGGTACATGCAGATGCTCACGGTACCGAAACCAAAGCTCGCCGCGCTCATCCGCCTCGGCACCCGCATCGTCGGCCTCATACCGTTCACCAAACAGAAATAGTCACGCCAGGAGGCGCCCGATGCGTGCGCCCGTAGTTGCCACCAAAGTTCTCCGAGACCCAGTCGAACTAAGGCCTGAGCCAAAGTCCGAACCAAAGCCCGAACTAGGTGATCTCCGCTTCCGCGCGCTGATGACGGAAGAGGAGTGGTTCTCGCTCCCGCTCGCGATCCGCCGCCGCTTCAGCAAGCGCCTCGCCGGCGGGCAGACGATCGTCTACGCCGGCGAAATCCTGGAATCGTGGACGAGTCGGGGCGGCTGGTGGCTTGCCCAGGCCGCGCGTTTCATAGGCGGGCCGTTGCCGCTGACGCGCGATGCTCGGGTCCGAAGCGCGCGTGTCCCCACCACACGTGTCGCAAGCGTGGTGACGGTGACGGAAGACATGGCCAGCGGCGGCCAGATCTGGACGCGCCTTTATGCGCGCCGAAAGGGCTTTCCGCAGGTCATCCATTCGTCCAAGCGCTTCGCCGGCCCGACCGGCCTTGAAGAATATGTCGGCCGCGGCGTCGGCATGACGCTCACGACCTATGCGCGCGAAGGCGCGTTGGTCTTCCGCAGCAAGAACTATTTCCTCGAGCTATTCGGTCGGCGCTTGTTCCTACCGGCATGGCTCACTCCCGGCACGCTCTACGTCACCCACGCCGAGCTTCCCGACGGGAAATTCAGCTTCACGCTGCAGATCTTCCATCCACGTTTCGGCCTGCTCCTGCGCCAGATGGCCATATTCCGGGAGATCGCTCCATGACCTCCCTTCTGCTTTGGACCTTGATCGCTGTTCAGCTCGCGCTCGGCTTGTTCGACATCGTCTATCACCACGAAATGACGGAGCGCTTGGCGTGGCGAGTTTCGCAGCGCCGCGAGCTCAAGCTTCACGGCGCGCGCAACCTCGCCTACGCCGTGCTCTTCCTTGCGCTGGGCTTGTTCGAACTTAAAGGCGTCTGGGCGATGTTGGTAATTGCCGTGCTGGCGGCAGAAATGATCATCACACTTATCGACTTTGTCGAGGAGGACCTGAGTCGAAAGCTGCCGGCGAGCGAGCGCGTCACCCACACGCTGCTGGCCATCAACTATGGGGCCATCCTTACGCTGCTCCTTCCCGTTCTGGTCGGCTGGGCAAGCCAGCGGACCGCAGTCGTTCCGGTTTGGTACGGCATCGGCAGCGTGCTTGCCCCGCTGGCGGCGGCAGGAGTGATCGTGTTCGGCTTGCGCGACTTTTTCGCAGCGCGCCGCGCGCAGCGTCTCGTCACCGACAGCGCGGCCGAGCTGGTCAAGGCGCTGCCGGGGCGGCAATGCGTGCTCATCACTGGTGCCACGGGCTTCATCGGCCGCCGACTCACCGAGGCGCTTGCGAGCGCAGGCCACGACGTCATCGTGCTGACGCGCGACCCCGCCAAGGCCGTGAGCTTGCGCCCGCCGTTCCGGTTGGTCACCCGGCTCAATCAACTTGCCGATGATACGGTGATCGACGCCGTCATCAATTTCGCCGGTGAGCCGGTCGCCAATGGCCTGTGGACACGGGCAAAGCGTCGCCGGATTCTTGCTTCGCGGCTGCGCATGACGCGCGACGTGGTCCGCCTGATCTCGCGCCTGCAGCGCCGTCCCGCCGTGATGATCAGCGGCTCGTCAATCGGGTGGTACGGCACATGGGGAGACGAGTCGCTGACGGAGTTTGACGGCGGTAAGCGCGGCTTTGGCCACCGCGTTTGCGCCGCCTGGGAATGCGCGGCCAGCGAGGCTGAGAAGTCCGGAGTGCGCGTCGTCCGGCTGCGCATCGGACTCGTGCTTGGCACTGAGGCCGGGATGCTCAGCAATTTGCTTGCGCCGTTCGAGTTCGGCCTCGGCGGTCCTATCGGCAGCGGTGAGCAATGGATGTCCTGGATCGAGCGTGACGACCTCATCCGGTTGATCGCGCACATCATTGCGAGCCCGCAGCTCAACGGCGCTGTAAATGGGACGGCACCGGCGCCGGTGCGAAATGCGACCTTTGCACAGGCGCTCGGGCGCGCCTTGCATCGCCCAGCGCTGCTGAGAATGCCCGCGTCGGTGCTGCATCGGCTCGCCGGCGATCTTGCTGACGAACTGCTGCTGCGAGGACAGCGCGTATTGCCGGATAAGGCCCAGGCCAGCGGCTTCAAATTCAGGCACGAGACATTGCCCAGCGCTTTGTCGGCGATACTCGGGGACACGCCGGCGAAGGTCGTTGGCGCGGAATTCAGTCGCACACTGGAGATGCAACGTGCGAGATAGCTGGGATTTCGGGGCCCCTATCCCTTTAACTTAGTCCCACCGGCGCCTGAGCGTTATCCACTGTCACGAAGTTGTCGTATAGCCGTACGCGTGCTGTGAGAATTGGCCGCCATCTTCGCCTCTTTCTGGCAATTGGAGGGTTTCCATGACCGTGCGCATCCCCCTGTCGCGTCGGCGGTTTCTGGCCACGGCCGCGGCGTCGACCGCGATCTCCGCCGTCGTCCCCAGGCCTTATCTGAGCCGTGCCGCCGATCGCCCCGTCATCACCCACGGCATTCAATCCGGCGACGTCTCGCTCGACTCCGCCGTAATCTGGGCGCGCGCCGACCGCCCCGCGCGCATGTTGGCCGAGGTCGCGACCACCGACAGTTTCAAGACCATCCACCGCGCCGTCTTCGTCGATGCGCTGCCCGAATCGGATTTCACCGCCAACGCGCTCATCGACGGTCTACCCGCGGGGCAGGACATCTTCTACCGCATACGCTTCCAGGATCTTGCTTCGCCGACCATTGTCGGCGAGCCGATGACGGGCCGCTTTCGCACCGCGCCGAGCGACCAGCGCTCGATCTCGTTCGTGTGGTCGGGCGACACCGCCGGGCAAGGCTGGGGCATCGACGAAGCGCGCGGCGGCATGCGCACCTACGCGACCATGCTGCGCAACCGCCCCGATTTCTTCATCCACAGCGGCGACAATATTTACGCCGATGGCCCGATCCTGGCCGAACAGAAAATGCCCAACGGCGAGATCTGGAAAAACGTCGTGCTGGAGGAAAAGGCCAAGCCGGCGGAGACGCTGGCCGAGTTCCGCGCCAACTACAAGTACAATCTGCTCGACAGAAACCTGCTCGCCTTCAACGCCGAGGTGCCGATCTTCTCGCAATGGGACGACCACGAGGTGACCAACAATTGGTGGCCGGGCGAGCTGCTGACCCGCGCCGAGCACCAGCGCAAGAAATACGTCGAGAAGAACGCCTTGATCCTTGCGGCGCGCGCCAGCCGCGCGTTCCATGAATACATGCCGCTGCGCTTCACACAGGCCGAGCCCGGGCGCGTCTATCGTAAGATTTCGTACGGACCGCTGCTCGACGTGTTCATGCTCGACATGCGCAGCTATCGCGGGCCGAACGGCGAAGGACAAGAGGAGAGGTACGGGCCGGCGGCCTATTTCCTCGGGCCCGCGCAAGTCGCTTGGCTCAAGCGCGAGCTCCTGAACTCACAGGCGACCTGGAAGGTGATCGCCGCCGATATGCCGATCGGCCTCATCGTCGTCTATGACACCGACCGCAAATGGGGCGTCGAGGCCATCGCCCAGGGCGACGGGCCGCCGCGCGGCCGCGAGCTCGAGATCGCCGACATCCTCTCCTTCATCAAGCGGGCACCCGTGCGCAACACGCTATGGCTCACCGCCGACGTGCACTATACCGCCGCGCATTACTACGATCCCAACAAGGCGGTGTTCCAGGATTTCGAGCCGTTCTGGGAATTCGTGTCGGGTCCGATCCACGCCGGAAGCTTCCCGCAAAACCAGATCGACAACACGTTCGGGCCGCAGCTCGTCTACGTGAAGGCGCCGAGCGTGCCGAACCAGCCGCCGAGCGACGGCCTGCAGTTTTTCGGTCACGTCGCAATCGACGGAGCGACACAAGTCATGACCGTGACGCTGAAGGACTGGGACGACCGCGCGCTGTGGTCGACCACGCTCGAGCCGAAGCTGGGGTGATAGCTCCGTAGGGTGGGCAAAGGCGCACGCAACGACGTTCTTGCCAAGTCGACGGGCATCGGTGCGTGCGCCGTGCCCACGCGTCGACTTTGACCATCCGCCGATCCGCGTGGGCACGGCGCGCAGAGCGCGCCTTTGCCCACCCTACAACGAAGCGCCTACGCCGGTTTGCGCAGCGCCGCCAACTGCGGCGCATGCATGGGCTCGGCCGTGCGGCTCTTGGTCGAGTAGTACGACGCATTCTGCTCGCCGCGCAGCGCCTCGCGGGTGAACTGAATGAGGTGATGGGCGATGAACCCCATGCCGAGAACGGCGTCGATTTGCCCGCGCCGCAGCGCGTGGCGCGCCGCCCGCCAGAACGGCTTGCGATAATTCGACAGAATTCCGATGTGCAGGAAGACGCGGAAGGCGAGCACCAATGCGCCCGAAAGGTTCGCCCAGTTGAGCTTGCCGCGCGCCGGCGGGATGACGCGATTGACGTAGGTCGCTTCGACCTGGTCGTGGAAGCGCGCGAACAGCCGCTCCGGATCGTTGGCATAGGCGATGCAGCGGCGCCACATCGACACCACGTCCTCGTACGGCCGCAGGAAGCGCACGTTGCTTTCACGCGTCGGATCGTCCTCGAGCCGCCCGGCCAGCTTGAGCCGATCCCACAGCGGCGTCTTCGGCAACGCCTGCAGGAGGTTGATCGTCAACATCGGGATGCGCGAGATGTCGATGAAATCCTTAATACGCGTCTCGGTGTCGTCGGAATCGGTGTCGAGCCCGAGGATGATGCCGGACGTGACCTCCAAGCCATAGTCGTTGAGCGTCTTGATCGACTCCATCATCGGCACGGCGACGTTCTGGCTCTTGCGCATCGCCTTGAGCGCGTCGGCCTCGGGCGTCTCGATGCCGACGAATATTCCGAGAAACGTGCACTCCCGCATGAGCCTGAGGATGTCCGGCTGTTTGGCGATGTTCAGCGTCGCCTCGCAGGCGAACTGCA
>VAZL01000399.1:11447-13476 GCA_005883445.1 Alphaproteobacteria bacterium
GAAATTGTCATCGACGAAGTAGACGACCGGCGGATGCCCCTTCTGCTTGCGCATGGCATCGAGCTCGGCGGTGACCTGGGCCGGCGTCTTCAGCCGCGGCTGCCGGCCGTAGAGGTTGGGAATGTCGCAGAACTCGCAGAGATAGGGACAGCCGCTGGAGAACTGCAAGGTCAGCATCAGGTAATTCTTCAGCGGGATGAGGTCGTAGGCCGGAATCGGGAAATCCTGCAGCGGCAGCCGATCCTTGGTCTCGAGGCGCAGCTGTGCGGACGGGCGCGCGACGCTCTCGTCGAGGCGCGCGATCAGCTGATCGGTCGCGTCCCCGATCTCGCCGATGTGGAGATAGTCGATATCCGGGTACATTTCGGGCGACGCGGAGACCGACGGCCCGCCCAGCATCACGACCTTGCCGGCCGCGTGCGCACGCGCGGTGATGTCGTGAATCTGCGCGGCCTGGACGTGCATGCCGCTGACCAGCACGGCGTCGGCCCAGGCGAAATCGGCGTCGGTCGCCTTGCGGATGTTCTCGTCGATGAAGCGGACCGGCCACGCTTGCGGCATATAGGCCGCGGTCACGAGCAGACCCTGCGGCGGCATGAACGCGCGCACGCCTTTCATCAGCCGATAGGCGTGGTTGAAGGTGCCGAAGGCGGGGGTGTAGTGCGGAAAAACGCACAACAGCCGGCGCCGATTCTTGACTGGGACCGATGAGCGCACCCGACGTTCCCTTCGCTTTGGTTCCATGGTCGCCTTCCCCGTAGGCGGACGCAAGGGGTCGCCGACCGGCCCACATCAAGAAAGCCCTCCGCTCGTCCCCGCGAAAGCGGGGACGCAGTCTTTCCGCCCTGGATTCCCAGCATAGGCGCGTTTACGCGCGTCCAGAGGCCGTCGAAGACGGGCGTGAACGCCCTTCAGGACGCGCTATGCGCGGGAACGAAAGGAGTTTTTGCCACGCGGGCGATTACCGTCTCATTGTGATCTGCGCCCGCACGACTCCGCATTGCGCCTTGGCGCTCGGTGACTATATTCCCAGCGAACAGCGGGCCCTCGAGGCCCGCGATTGGTTTTTGATGCAGTCCATGACCCTACGCAACGTCGGCCTGCGCAACGTCGCGATCATCGCCCATGTCGACCATGGCAAGACCACCCTGGTCGACCGGCTGCTGCAGCAGTCGGGTGCCGTGCGCGACAACCAGCGGGTGGCCGAGCGCGCGCTCGATTCCAACGATCTCGAGCGCGAGCGCGGCATCACCATTCTCGCCAAGGTGACCTCGATCCTTTGGCATGACACCCGCATCAACATCGTCGACACGCCGGGCCATGCCGATTTCGGCGGCGAGGTCGAGCGCATCCTCAACATGGTGGACGGCGCGCTGGTGCTGGTGGACGCCGCCGAGGGCCCGCTGCCGCAGACCAAATTCGTGGTGTCGAAGGCGCTCAAGGTCGGGCTCAAGCCCATCGTCGTGATCAACAAGGTCGACCGGCCGGATGGGCGGCCCTTGGCGGTCGTGAACGAGGTGTTCGATCTGTTCGCCGCGCTCGAAGCGAGCGAAGACCAGCTCGATTTCCCCATCCTCTACGGTTCGGCCAGGGAAGGGTGGATGGCCGCCTCCCCGGACGGCCCGAAGGACCAAGGGATGGCGCCCCTGTTCAATCTCGTGACCCGCCACGTCGCGGAACCGATCATCGAAGACGGACCGTTCCGGATGCTCGGCACCATCCTCGAGGCCAATCCCTATCTCGGCCGCATCGTCACCGGACGCATCAGCTCGGGTGCGGTCAGGCCCAACCAAAGCGTCAAGGTGCTCGACCGCAACGGAAAGCTGGTCGAGCACGGCCGCGTGACCAAGGTGCTGGCCTTCCGCGGCCTCGAGCGCACCGGCGTCGAAGAGACATCCGCAGGCGACATCGTGGCGATTGCCGGGCTACCCGAGGCAACGGTGTCGCACACGATCTGCGCGCCGGAGGTGACCGAGCCGCTCCCCGCGCAGCCGATCGATCCGCCGACGCTCGCGATGACCTTCCGCAT
>VAZL01000400.1:0-5920 GCA_005883445.1 Alphaproteobacteria bacterium
CGGAAAACCCCACGCCATAGAGGGTGAGCATCGGAATGTTGTAGAGCGGACCGCGCTCGCGCCGGTCAGGGACCGAGTCGCGCCACGTGGTGTATTCCTCCGGCACGAACAAATCGCTGACTTCGTAGTCGTTGCTCGAGGTGCCGCGCAGCCCGATGACGTGCCAGGTGTCCTTGATGTTCGCCAGCTCGCGGCGGAAGAGCACGGTGCGATTGATCGCATTGCCCTTTGCATCCCGGCGCGGCTTATCCGCGGTTTCGAAAACCGTCGAATGCCCGCCCATCCAGGTGGCGTTGGCGCTGCCGCTCGCAAAGCGCCATTTGCCGGTGACGCGGTAGCCGCCGTCGACGGCGATGGCCTTGGCCACTCCCGCGGGCGGCCCCCACGCGATCAGCGCGTCGGGTGCCCCAAAGACCTGGCGCGCAACTTTCGGGTCGAGAAATCCGGCCGCGTGCGAGCTCGCGGCCGCCTGTGCAAGACACCAGGCCGGGCTTGCATCGGCCGCCGCGACCGCCTCGACAACTTGATTGAAGGTGACGAGATCGACGGCGCCGCCGCCGAGCGACACCGGCAGCAGCATGTGGAACAGGCCGCAAGCATGCATCGCCGACAAGACATCCGCCGGAATCTTCCGCTCCTTTTCGGTGCGGCCTGCTGCGGCCTCGATCATCGGCGCGAGCGCGCGAGCCCGCGCGACCAAATCCTGAGTGTCCTTGATCAGCAACGGTCACCCCCAAGATGTCTTCACGTCTCTAACACAGGGCAAGCCACATGTCGGCTCGCGCTAGCGTCGAGGCTTGCCCTCAACTAGCATTGTGCCGCTCCTTTGAGCGTCCAGGGGGCGCGGGAAAGCTGCCGATGCGACGGATCAACGTCGGTCTTGTGGCGCTGGCCGCGCTCGCCCTCCTCCTGCCAAGCGAAGCAAGCCGCGCGCAGGAGGCTTATCCCACGCGGCTGGTACGGATCGTCGTGCCCTACCCCGCCGGCGGCGGCACCGACACGCTCGCGCGCTTGCTCGCCGAGCAACTCAGCCGCAAATGGGATCAAACGGCAATCGTGGAGAATATCGGCGGCGCGGCGGGCAATATCGGCTCCGCCGAGGTCGCGCGCGCAACCCCGGACGGCTACACGCTGCTCCTGGCTTCGCCCGGCCCGATCGCGACCAACGCTTTTCTCTACAAAGAGATGGGTTATGACCCGGCGCGTTGGGTCCCGATCGCCTTGCTGGCAACGGGTCCTTACGTGCTCGTGCTGCGCAAGAACTTCGAGGCTTCGACGGTTGCGGAACTGATCGCGCGTGCCAAGTCCAATCCGGGCAAGATCACCTCCGCGACGCCGGGCGTTGGCTCGGTCGGGCATCTGTCGACCGTCCAGCTCGAAATGCTCGCCGGCATCAAGACGGCGCAGATCCCGTATCGAGGGTTGAGCCAAGCCCTCAACGATCTCATCGCGGAACACGTCGATATGATGTTCGATACGCCGACGACTTCGCTTGCGCTCCATCGCGATGGCAAGATCAAGATCGTGGCGGTCGGCACGACGGAGCGCGTGCGGGAATTGCCGGAGGTTCCCACCGTTGCCGAGTCGGGCTTGCCGGGCTACCGCGCTGTCACTTGGTACGCCATGGTCGCGCCGCCGCAGACGCCTGCGGTCTTGGCCGACAAGATCAATCGCGATTTGATCGAAATCCTCGCTCGGCCGGACGTCGCCGAAAAGACGCGCGGCATTCAGATGGAGCCCGTCACCAAAAGCCGCAGGGAGGCGGCGCAATTCTTCGTCGAGGAGACGGAGCTCTGGGGTAAGGTGATCAGGCAAGCCAATATCCCGCTGCAGTAGCGCCTGACCGCAAAATCATGGGTCGCAGCCGAGATCTTGCGGTTTCAACGGCAACCCCGGACAGAGCCGAGCCGAAGAGCAGCAACTTCCCGTCGCGCTCGAGCAGGCGCGCTGCCGCCTTTGCGCTCATCCACTTCCTCGCTTGTTTGTAAAAGCGCTTGGCGAGACCTGGGCGTTCCTTCATACCGTAGTCGAGAACACCCCGTTGGAGACGAGGGATTAGGCAGATGAAGCTCCCGCGCAACTTCTTCAAGCCGCTGGCGATCGGCGCGCCAGCGCCGCTGCGCGAGCTGCCGGTGAAGCTCGAGCGCATGATCCATTTCGTACCGCCGCACATCGAGAAGCTGCGTGCCAAAGTGCCGGAGCTGATCGCGGAGGTCGACGTGGTGCTCGGCAACCTCGAGGACGCAATTCCCGCTGACGCCAAGCAGGCAGCACGCGCGGGCTTCATCGCGATGGCAAAAGCCAAAGACTTCGGCGCAACCGGCCTGTGGACGCGCGTCAACGCACTCAACTCGCCTTGGCTACTCGACGACGTGGTCGAGATCGTCGGCGCGGTGGGCGAGAGGCTCGACGTGATCATGCTGCCCAAGGTCGAAGGACCCTGGGATATCCACTATCTCGACCAGCTCCTCGCTCAGCTGGAAGCGAAGCGCGCGATCAAAAAGCCCATCCTGATTCACGCCATTCTGGAGACCGCCGAAGGCGTCGACAATGTCGCCGATATCGCGGTGGCGTCGCCGCGCATGCACGGCATCAGCCTCGGTCCGGCCGATCTGGCCGCCTCGCGTGCGATGAAGACGACGCGTGTCGGCGGCGGACATCCGCAATACAAAGTTCTCGCCGACGCCACGCCCGGGGATGGACCGCGCGCCGCGTTTCAGCAGGACCTCTGGCACTACACCTTGGCCAAGATGGTCGATGCCTGCGCCGCGGCGGGCATCAAGCCGTTCTACGGCCCATTCGGCGATTTCTCCGACGCGCAGGCCTGCGAAACGCAGTTCCGCAATGCCTTCCTGATGGGCTGCGTCGGGGCCTGGACGCTACATCCCAGCCAGGTGCCGATCGCCAAGCGCGTGTTCTCGCCCGATCCGGCGGAGGTTGCTTTTGCCAGGAAGATCATCGAGGCCATGCCTGACGGCACCGGCGCGGTGATGATCGACGGAAAAATGCAAGACGATGCGACTTGGAAGCAGGCCAAGGTCATGGTCGATCTCGCCCGCTCGGTTGCGGCCAAGGACCCGGACGGGGCGGCGCGCTACGGCTTTTGAACCCCTGGTGTGGCTCGCAAACCTGGATTATGTCGATTTGAGCATGAGCAAGACGCGCAACGCCAAATTCAAGATCGGTCAGGTGGTTCGCCACCGCCTGTTTCCGTTTCGCGGCGTCGTGTTCGATATCGATCACGAGTTCAACAATACGGAGGAATGGTACCAGTCGATCCCCGCGGAGGTTCGCCCGCGGAAGGACCAGCCGTTCTACCATCTGTTCGCGGAGAACGCGGAGACCGAATACATCGCCTATGTTTCAGAGCAGAATCTGTTGCCGGATACGTCCGGCGAACCTGTGCGTCATCCGCAGGTCGCTGAGGTGTTTGAGCGGGACGAGAAGGGCAGCTACCGGCCCCGCAATTCACTGTTGCATTGACCCATGGAGGCAGTCGAGGCTGCAAGGTGTCGTTTTTGCTCGCGCCTGCGCAGATTTTCCCGCTACTGCTCGAGCACACGTTGGCATCGGTCGCCGGCGTGGCTGGCGTCACCTATTTCTTTTCCTGCTGCTCTAACTCTTTAGGATCGAGGGGCGGTCCGTCATACGCCTTGGCGAAATCGGCCAGCGGCATGGGGATGTTGATGGGTTGACCCGATCCATAGATGCCTTGCACGTGCAGAGTTTGACCGCTCTTCATCTTGGTAATCAGCTCGTTGCTGGCCTCGTACTCGGCCATGCAGCCGTTGGAGAGGCAGATCAAGTAGGGACCGGTGAGCGGCTGACCATTGTCGATGATCACACGAGTGCCGGCCTGGAGCGATACGCCAAGCGGTAACGTGACGCGCAGGAGCTTTTTCGCTTCTCCTTCCGGCTCGACCAGCACCACCACGGCCACCGGCATGCCCGACTCCAAGTGAGCGTCCCTGGCGAGGAAGCAAACCTGCTTGGCATTTGCCTCCGGCCCCTTCTGGCAAATCTTGGTCCAGAAGGAGTAGGTCAGATCGGGCTGTCCGCCCTGTTGCGCCTGCGGGGTTGGGGTCGGAGCTGGGGCTGCCTTCGGCTTCGCCTTGGGTTGCGCTTTCGGAGCGCCCTGCTGGGCAACAGAATGAGATGTGCCGACGATCACCGCAGCCATCGCGGCAAGCGCGCCAAGCCCAAGACCAACCATCCGCGCAGCGAATATGACTCGGCATTTCATTGGCAGGCGGTATGACATGCTCGCTGCTCACAACAAAGAGGCGCGCCCAAGGCGCGCCTCGATCTCTTCCAGTCTGTCCGCCTGCGTTACCTTGTGGGCGCTGCCTGGGGTGCCGCGGGTGCTTGCGGCTGGCTCTCGAGCTTCTTGCGTGCCTCCTCGGCCCGCTTCTGCAATTCATCCTGCAACTGCTTCTGCTGTTCCTCGAACTTCTTGGGATCGGTGGGGGGACCGTCATAGGCCTTGGCGAAATCCGTGAGCGGAACCACGAGGCTGATGGCCTGGCCGGCGCCATTGATCCCTTGAATGACCAGGCCCTGCCCTTTCTTCAACTTGCCGATCAGTTCGCCGCTCGCTTCATAGTCCGCCATGCAGCCATTATTGAAGCAGATGACGTAAGGCCCAGTCATGGGCTGGCCGTTGTCGACGATCACCCGAGTGCCGGGCTGGATTGACATACCCAGGGGCAAGGTCACGCGAAGCACTTTCTTCGGCTCGTTTTCCGGCTCGATCAGCACGGCCGCGACCACCGGCATGCCCGATTCGACACGGCCGTCCTTGCCGGTGAAGCACACCTGCTTGGCATTCGCCTCTTGGCCCTTCAGGCAGAACTTGGTCCAAGGTGAAAAGATGAGCTGCGGCTGCTCGGCCTGCGCCTGCCCCTGCCCCTGCTGCGCTTGCGGGACGGGAGCCTCAGCCGGTTTCGGTGCAGGCGCCGCCTTGGGCGCCGCCTTGGGGGCGGCTTTGGGTGCCGCAGGCGCTGGGGTTGCCGGCGGAGCTTGAGCAAAGGCCGCGGAGCCGATCAATGCGGTGAGCATGGCCGTTGCCGCCGCGACGGCGAACGCGCATGCGGCCGGCCGGGCCGGCGCAGAAACCAACCGATGATCCATCGACAGATCCTCTTGCTGACCGTTCTCCCAGCGTCCCGCGCCGGAACGGCTGCCCCATATTAAGGCTGTGTCGGCACCAAATGCGGCAAGAGCGTGACGCCGGCTAGCGGCGTGATAGCCCATTTCAACCCTTCGATAAAGCCATAACGCCGCCGCGTTATGGTACGAAAGATCGCGACAAAGGCCGCGACTGGCTTCAAATCCAAGCCAAGCTGCCCCGGCTTGACCTATTGGTGGAAGTACTTGCCGAAATCTCCGAGTCGCATTGCCGCCGTGAGCTTGCCTCTTTGCGTTCCTCTTATCCGCCCGCGCGGGCCGCGAAACCGTGCCGCAGCGTGCAGCGTCTTGCTGCTCGCCCTCGCCATTTGCGGCACCCCCGGTGCGCTGCGCCAGGCACACGCCGCCGAGCCCCGGCACGCCATTGCCATGCACGGCGCGCCGGCGCTGCCCGAGGGCTTCACTCGCTTGCCCTATGCCGATCCCGCCGCACCCAAGGGCGGCCGCTTGGTACAGGGCGTGCTCGGCACCTTCGACAGCCTCAATCCCCTGATCGTCAAGGGCATCGCGCCGCCGTCGATCCGTGGTTACGTGATCGAGAGCCTGATGGCGCGCGGCTACGACGAGCCGTTTACGCTTTACGGGTTGATCGCGCGCGCGATTGAGACCGACGCCCAACGCAGCTACGTCACCTTCCACCTCGATCCCGCCGCGAAGTTCTCCGACGGCAAACCGGTCACCGCCGAGGACATCATCTTCTCGTGGCAGCTTCTGCGCGATAAAGGCCGGCCGA
>VAZL01000400.1:5957-11144 GCA_005883445.1 Alphaproteobacteria bacterium
TGGCGCTCATCCTCGGACTGATGCCGGTGCTCGCAAAGCACGCGGTCAAGCCCGAGACATTCGAGGAGACTTCCTTCCAGGCGCCGCTGGGGACCGGCCCCTATGTCGTCGGCGAAGTCGACCCCGGCAAAAGCGTCACGCTTAAGCGCAATCCCGATTATTGGGGCCGCGACCTTGCGATCAATCGCGGCCTGTGGAACTTCGACGAGGTCCGCTTCGATTACTACCGCGAGGCCAATTCGCACCTGGAAGCGTTCAAGCGTGGTCTCTACGACCTGCGCAACGAGCACGATCCGGGCCGTTGGCAGACCGCCTACGATTTTGCCGCCGTGCGCGAGGGCCGCGTGCTCAAGGAGGCGCTGCCGACCGGAGTACCGAAGGCCAGCAGCTATTTCGTGTTCAACACGCGCCGAGCGGTTTTCTCCGACATTCGCGTGCGCGAGGCGATCTCGCTGCTGTTCGACTTCGAATGGATCAATCACGGCTATTTCTTCGACCTCTATCAGCGCAGCGCCAGCTATTTCGACGGCTCGGAGCTGTCGTCCCATGGGCGGCCGGCCGATCAACGGGAGAAAGCGTTGCTTGCGCCGTTCGCCGAAGCCGTTCGCGCCGACGTGCTTGACGGCACCTGGTCGCCGCCGGTCAGCGACGGCTCCGGCCGCGACCGCGTGACACTCAAGCGCGCGCTCGATCTGTTCGCGGCCGCGGGCTACGAACTGCGCGGCACCGCACTGGTCGACCGCAAGAGCGGCCGGCCACTAACGTTCGAGATCTTGGTGACGGCGCGAGACGAGGAGCGGCTTGCGCTGTTGTTCTCGCAGAGTCTCAAGCGGGCCGGGATTGCGGCGCGCGTACGCCTGGTCGATGCAGTTCAATATGAAGGGCGGCGTCTCACCTACGATTTCGACATGATCCAAAACCGTTGGGACCAATCGCTGTCGCCCGGCAACGAGCAGGCCTTCTATTGGGGGTCGGCCGCCGCCGACCAGCCCGGGACCCGCAATTACATGGGCGTCAAGAGTCCTGCCGTCGATGCAATGATCGCCGCGCTCCTGAAAGCGGAAGACCGCGGCGATTTCGTCGCCGCAGTGCGCGCGCTCGACCGCGTGCTCATCTCCGGTTTCTACGTCATCCCGCTGTTTTATCTTCCTGCCCAATGGGTCGCGCGTTGGACCACGGTCGGACGACCGGCGACGACCTCGCTCTACGGCTATCTTCCCGAAACCTGGTGGCGCGAGCCGAAGGCGCCATGAAACGTCGTTCTCGGTGACTTGGCAGCGGCCGGCGTGGTAGGCGCATCGCGCCGCGAACTATGGGATTTTGTTGACGAGCCGTTAACAGCCCTCGCCTAAGGTAGCAGCTCTATCCCGCGCAACGGCTTGTTCTCATGGCGCTACTGGGTCCCATGGTGGTGGTCGCCGAGAATTCGGCGGCCGATTTGATCGATGTGCTCCGCAAGGCAGGAGCCTTCCCGATCGTCGAAACGCGCTGGGCCGATGCGCCCGCGGCCATCGCCGAAATCCAGCCGGTGGCTCTCGCCATCGCCGACCCGCAAGGCACGCCGTCGCCTCAACACGTGGACGCGGTGATCCAGTGCATCGAGACGCGCGGCGGGCCGGTCACGCCGGTCATCGCGCTGGTGGAGAGCAACAGCAGTCCCGCTATCCCGAGCGCACTGCCGATCGCGCTCGACGATTCCACCGACCGGCTGATTGCACGCCTGCGCTCCGCGCTGCGCATCCGTACCCTGCATGCCACCGTGTTGCGGCGATCGCGCACCGCAGGCGCAAAGAAGCGAGCACCGGCGTTCGTCCCGCCCGACCTGCTCGATGATGCCACCGTGCTGTGCGTCGCACGCGGCGGCTCATACCCCGCGCTTTCGGTCGCGATCGGCGAACGCGTCGGCCTCATTGGGGCGCTGACCATCGAGACCGCCACCCGCTATCTCAACGCGCGCGACGTAGACGGCGTCGTCATCGGGGAGGGCTTAGGTCCGCGCGTCGCCGGGACACTGCTGACCATGCTCGCCGAGAGCGCGCGCTTTCGCGATCTGCCGGTCGGCGTGCTGGACAATGCCGCGGTCGACGACGAACGTCTGCCCAACCTGGTGCGCGTCGAAGCCGATCCGGCGCGTCTCGTCGAGCGTGTCCTTCCATTCGTGCGCTTGCAGGCGTTCGAGAGCCAGCTCACACGCGTTTTGAAATCACTGGAGAGCGAGGGAGTCATCGATCCCGACACGGGCCTGCTCGGCGCGCAGGCTTTCTGGCGCGATCTCGGCCGCGCCGTGCAAGAGAGCGAGGAGACCGGCGGCGCGCTTTCCGTTGCTCGTTTCACTTTCGAAGGCGTCGCCGATCGCCGCGCCTACGTCGATGCCGCGCGACTTTTCAGCCGCCTCATGCGCAACGTCGATTTCGCTTGCCGAGAGCAGGACGGATCAATCCTCGCGGCTTTCACCAAGACCGATCTGCGCAGCGCCCATCTGGTTGCCCGTCGGATCGCGAGCGTGCTGAGACGCACCATGCTCTCACCCGGCCGTGACCGCCGCGCGATCAAGCCGACGATCACCCTCGCCGCGCGCAGGGCCACCGACGACGTCAGCGCACTGGTGGCGCGCCTGGGTGGCCATCCCAAGGTTGCCGCCGAGTGACGGTGGGCCTAGTCTGGCGGGCCCGCATGAGGAGCCCGCCATGACCTCAGCCCTGCCAATCGAGATGGTCTCCGACGTCGTGTGCCCCTGGTGCTTCATCGGCAAGCACCGGTTGGAAAAGGCGATTGCGCTGCGGCCCGACACTGCCGTCGAGGTGCGCTTTTGGCCCTATTTCCTCAATCCATGGGTGCCGCGCGAAGGCATCAGCCGGAAAGACTATCTCACCACCAAGTTCGGCTCACCCGAGCGCTATCGCAGCATCGCGCAGCGTGTCGCGCAGGCGGCCGCGGCGGAGGGGCTGAGCTACAACCTCGACAACATCAAGCGCCAGCCCAATACGCTCGATTGCCACCGCCTGATCCTGTGGGGCGGCGAAATAGGTCACGCGGCAGATATGAAGCAGCGGTTGATGGACCTCTATTTCACCGAAGGCGGCGATCTCACGGACCGCGACGCGTTGGTCCAGGCGGCGGCCGCATGCGGCCTCGATGCCGAGCGCGTACGCGCGCGCCTCGCGAGTGGGGACGACGTGGAACGCGTGACCCGAGAGGCCAATGCTGCCAAGGAAGCAGGCATTGACGGCGTGCCCTGCTTCATTTTCGGCAGCCGCATTGCCGTACAGGGCGCGCAAACGCCCGAACATCTCGCGCAAGCGATCGAGCGCGCAGCGAACGAATACGCCAACCGCCCGGCGGCCGAATAAGGCGCTTTCCGCGGGAGCACGGCGGCTCGCGGCAAAAAGAGGCTTCGTCATGCCGCCTTGGCCGGCTGTGCCAGCGCCACCAGGCTGCGCAGGATAGTCGAGGTTCCGCGCAGACGCGCCTCGGGATCTTTCCAATCGTCGAAGAAGACAACCTTCATATCGGGCCGCACCCGCGCCGCCGGGCCCTGATCGCGGATGAAGGCGACGAGCCGGTCGGGATCGGCGAAGGTGTTGTCGCGGAACGACACCACCGCACCCTTGGGCCCGGTCTCGATCTTCTCCACATTGGCCCGCCGACAGAGCAATTTAATCGCGACAATCTGGAGGAGATGCTCGACCTCCTCCGGCAAGGGTCCGAAACGGTCGACCAGCTCGGCCGCGAAGGCCTCGATGTCGCGCTCATCCTCGATTTCAGCAAGGCGCCGATAGAGCGCAAGGCGCACCGGCAGGTCGGCGACATAGTCCTCGGGAATCATCACCGGCGTTCCGATGGTGATCTGCGGTGATCACTTGTCGGCGACCGGTGAGGTGATGCCCGCCTTGAGGCTCGTGACCGCTTCTTCCAGCATCTGCTGATAAAGCTCGAAGGCGCCGCGGATATCGAGGTCGTGGGAGGCGAGCTGGAAGCCGGCGCCGAGCGTATCGAGCGATTGCAGCACCTTGAGCCGCCGTTCAGCCTGCGGCGTAATCTTGCCCACGGCCGGTAACGTGAACAGCGAATAGGCGCGCAGCTTCGAACGTCCCACTCGCCCCCGCAACTGATAGAGTTGGGACAGCCCGAAACGGTCGGCACGGTGCACGATCAGCGTGTTGGAGGTCGGAATGTCGAGGCCGGATTCGATGATCGTGGTCGACAACAGCAGGTCATACTTGCCGTCGTAGAAGGCGGACATGATGTCTTCGAGCACGGTCGCGGGCATCTGCCCGTGGGCGACCGCGACCCGCACTTCCGGTACGTGCTTATCGAGAAAATCCTTGGCGCCGGCGAGATCCTCGATGCGCGGGCAGACATAGAAGGCCTGGCCGCCGCGATAACGCTCGCGCAGCAGCGCCTCGCGCACGATCACCGGATCGAACGGGGCGACGAAGGTGCGCACCGCGAGCCGATCGACCGGTGGCGAAGCGATGATCGAAAGATCGCGCACACCCGACAGCGCGAGCTGCAACGTGCGCGGGATCGGCGTCGCGGTGAGCGTGATCACATGGATCTCGGCGCGCAGTTGCTTGAGCCTTTCCTTGTGGGCCACGCCGAAATGCTGCTCCTCGTCGACGATGACAAGACCCAGGTCACGGAACTTGATGGTCTTGCCGAGCAGGGCGTGAGTGCGAGGCCTGGGCGATGTGCACGGGAAAGCCGCGAAACCGTTCGGCGAAGGTCTTGGTATGCTGGCGGGCAAGCAGCGTGGTGGGCACCACCACCGCGACCTGTCTTCCGTTCATCGCGGCCACAAAGGCCGCACGCAGCGCTACTTCGGTCTTGCCGAAGCCGACGTCGCCGCAGATCAGCCGATCCATGGGCCGTCCGGAGGCGAGTTCACCCAGCACCGTGTCAATCGCCGCCTGCTGATCTTCGGTCTCCTCGTACGGAAATCCTGCGCAGAACTCGTCGTAAAGGCCGTGTCCGACGGCGAGTTGCGGCGCCTCGCGCAACTGCCGCTCCGCCGCTATTTTGATCAACTCGTTGGCAATGTCGCGGATGCGGCTCTTCATGCGCGCCTTGCGCGCCTGCCAGGCGCCACCGCCGAGCCGGTCGAGCTCAACCTGGGTTTCTTCCGTCCCGTAGCGGGACAGCAGCTCGATGTTTTCGACCGGCAGGAACAATTTGTCGCCGCCTGCA
>VAZL01000916.1 GCA_005883445.1 Alphaproteobacteria bacterium
CATTCCTCGGTATCGGCGAAGGTCAAGGCGGTTGTCGGCTTCTACGGTGTTTACGACATGTTGGCGCAATGGGAGCACGACCTGTTGGCGCGGCCCCGCGATAATATTTCGGAGAAATTTCTTGGGGTGGCGCCTCATACGAACCGCCGAATTTTTTTCGAGGCTTCCCCGATCAGTTACGCCACGGTCGACAGGAATTTGATACGATTTCTGCTAATCCACGGCGACCATGACGACATTGTTGATCCGGCGACACAGTCCACGGCGTTTCTTGCCGCTCTCAAACAGGCGGGTTTCTTCGTCCGCACGGTGGTGATCCCAGGCGCTGGTCATTTCTTCGTCACCGATCCGGTCGATGATACCAGCTTTGGAGGCTTCGCCGGTCCGAAGGTCGTGCGGTTCCTCAAAGACGTGCTGTAATTGCCGTCAGTGTGTACGTCCGGCGAGAACCAGCCTAGGACGCGTAATCGGCTTCCTCGCGATCGAGAATGCGTTTGAGGGCACAAAAGTGCCGTTCCGCCGGAGTCGGCCCCTTATAGAAACGGGCGCCGCCGATTTCGTTTTTCGTCTTCTCTACTACGGCCTCAGGCACCTGCTTCAGACGCTGACCAGTCCACATAGCGTAAATTTGCACCTGCGCTGCGCGCTCGAGGTAGTAGAGCAGGTTATATGCGTCGGCTACCGATTGACCTACCGTGGTAACGCCATGGTTGGCCATGAAGAGGACCGTTTTGTTGCCGAGGACCTTGGCAAGGCGCTCGCCTTCCGCGGGATCAAAAGCTGGGCCAGTGTAATTGTCGTCATATGCAATCATTTCCATCATGCCGACTTCCGTTTGGCCGATCTCTTTAATGTGGGGATCTTCGAGACGGGTGAGCGCACTGGCAAACGGCATATGCGTGTGGAACACGGCTTTAGCCTGCGGCAGCGCCTTGTGAATTGGCGCGTGAATGCAATAGCAGGACCGCTCGACGTCACCGTCCCCGCGCTTCACCTCGCCATCGTTGATGCCTACCTCCATAAACGAAGAAGCCTTGACCTCCGACCAGTGCATGCCAAACGGAATCTGGTAATAGCGGTCGGGTTTGCCAGGGACCACTTGGGTCAGGTGATTGAAGATTCCCTCGTGTAGGCCATGCATAACGGCCAGTCGATGCGCGGCGGCAAGATCGACGCGAGCGTCCCACTCCTGCGCGCTGCATTCATCGCGACTTATGCATGAGACCTGGAATTGCACGCTAATCTCCTTGCTTCTTAGCCGCCGCGCTTCTTAGCCGCCGCGGCTGGCGATACCGAAGAATACCACGCTGCGAGCGCGCGGTCCTCTCCCGTATACGCGATCGCTTTGCTGCGCACGGGCCGCGAGAGGCCATGCAGCCGCCGCGCCGCCGA
>VAZL01000912.1 GCA_005883445.1 Alphaproteobacteria bacterium
AACCGGCGACACTCGGCCGCCAGCTCTCGCTGGTCCTTAGCGGGATAGCCAAAGGCCGGGGCGCCGGTTTGTTTGTCTCCGATCAAGCAACCTTCGGTCCTATGGAACTTGGGCCGCGGCTCAGCGTTAGTGCGTCATGCCTGACTTTCCAATCGATCCAGAGCTGCGTATCCGCGCCAGCCCGCCGATTGTTTTGCGCCGCACCACCGAAGCGATTGAGTTCATTCGAAGGATGGCACTGAGCAGCCCTAACCGCGCGTGGGAAGAGGTACTTCAAAACCTTGAGGCCGCCCGGGACGAGTGGACTGCGATGGAAGCCGTCGTCCACCTCGAGCTCCTGCTTGAGGCGAGAGACCTGCTAATCGAGGAATCGACAGCTTACGCTTCTCGCTTCGACCAAGGTCAATCTCGCGCTGCTTAGCTGCCGAGGCTCGTGCGATGGCGCGCGGGTGCTGTTGCCGTTCGTTGCCCTGCGCAGAAAGCGAGCCCTTCGCAGTGTAGCGTGCAAAGCCCAGTCGGATTCCCAGAGAGGATTGTTGCATGCAGATCGCGCAAATAGCTCCTTTGACTGATTCGCGAGCGGCGATTCGGAAACCTCGGCCAACCTCGAGGCATGTTGGCCGAAAGCCCTGCGTCTGGATGGCTCTGTCCGCGATCCCAATGCGTTGCATATGGCCGTGCTCGAGCAAGTTCGCCAACGGGCTCACGATTACGATTTGCTGCACTTTCATCTCGATTATTATCCATTCTCCCTTTTTTCCCGCCAATCGACACCATTCGTCACCACGCTCCATGGCCGACTCGACCTGCCGGAGCACCAAGTAGTCTTCGCGACATTTCCATCGATCCCTGTGATCTCGATTTCTGACGCTCAGCGGCGGCCCGTTTCCCGCGCCGGATGGATACGCACCATTCACCATGGCCTGCCGGAGCGGCTTTTGACGCCACAGCCGATTACGCCGACCTATTTTGCTTTTCTCGGCCGCATTTCGCCGGAGAAGGCTGTCGATCAAGCGATCTGGATAGCCAAGCGCTCTGGGATCCCGCTGAAGATCGCGGCCAAGGTCGATGCCGTAGACCGGGACTATTTCGAATCCGAAATCCGCAAGCTGCTCGCACCCCCTGACGTCGAGTATATCGGCGAGATCAGCGACGGCGAAAAGTCGAGCTTTCTCAGCGGCGCGATCG
Source organism: Alphaproteobacteria bacterium (assembly GCA_005883445.1). GTDB lineage: Bacteria > Pseudomonadota > Alphaproteobacteria > Rhizobiales > Xanthobacteraceae > VAZQ01. Next base: position 1,189 of record VAZL01000912.1, read on the forward strand.
CGCTGCTGGCGCCCATCGCCTGGCCCGAGCCTTTCGGCTTAGTGTTGATTGAAGCAATGGCCTGCGGCACTCCGGTGATCGCGTTCAACAGAGGCTCCGTCCCCGAAATCGTCGAAGATGGGTTGACTGGTTTCATTGTCGAAAGGAAGGAGGAGGCGATTGCCGCCACCGACCAACTATCTTGGCTCTCTCGCGGTGCCATCCGGCGGCGCTTCGAGGAGAGGTTTACGGCACGGCGGATGGCGCGCGAATATCTTGCCGTCTATCGCAGCCTCATAGATAAACGACGTCCCCGACGGAGCACACACCACGCTGGAGAATTTTTGGCGCCGAGTATTGCGGGCGCCTTTGCTGAGAAAGCCGCGCTCAAAAAGTCCCGCCGAAGCGGGACTAAAGTGGCTTTCAATGGAGAAGTTACGCGTCAACGGAATCAGTAGCCCTCTCACTTTGTGCCGCTGGTTGGCCGTGCCCGGGCAGCCCATTATTCGCCTCGCGAGCCGATCAAATATGTTGAGGAAGGCCCGCATGGATTGGGCCGATTATCTGCGGGACCAAGCGGCCAAGTATCGGCAACTTGCCGAAACGGCCGAAGAACTATCCGTAAAAGAAGAGCTTCTCGACTGGGCAGCGATTTGTGAGGAGGGCAGCCAATAAGCGGAAAAGCCGACCTTCGTCCGGGCCAGTGTCAGTGATGGAGTGCCGCGTTGGCTGAAGGTCTCAGCAGCGATCGCCGCAGTCGTGGGTGCAGTCTTCACAGCCCTCGCCTTCTTCTTCGCTGGTGGCGTGAGCGCGCATGCGTTTCTGTCGGGATGTCCCAGTTTTTGTTGAAGTAGGCGAAGTAGGCATCGCCGTGGAATGCTATGCGGCATCAGCGTTCGTGTTCAACTCGTTGGGTGTTGATGAGCTGCAAGCGCAGCTCTGAGAACGGGCAGGTCGCACTGCGACGTCTGCACTCAATGCCAAGCTCGGAACTGAAACGCTGATCATGAATGTGAGCAGAAGAAGAAAAGACTCGTTGAGACTGCTGCTAACAAACGGCCCCGCATTCGACATCGTTCCCCACACCGCAAAACATGAGAGAAGAAGCGCAGTGGTGGCTGTATCACGCTGATTGCATCGCAGCGCAGACCATATCAGGGGCAATATTGCAAAAAAAGCCAATGAATTTCGTGTGGGACTCTGCTCCAGCAGCGGGCTGAAAGCGATTAGACCGACTGCAATCGTTGCCGCGTAGATCACACAGGATTGAATCAGTACCCGGCGTTCAATTCGAGCGGGCGTCGTGCCCCACAATACGATAGCAGGCGTTATGACGAGCGCCCCCGCTAGGTCACCCATCCACCACGTCGTCCATATCGACCTAACTTCAGACCAATCTGCGTATCCGGCCAAGCTCAAGCTGCCCACCCCCACGGTGGCACTGATGATGGTACTTGGCACGAAACAGATAACGGCGAATCTGGCCACGCCAGCAGGGGTATCGAATGTGCTCCGACCGTCAGACCATCGGTTGATCAAATAGGCGCCGACTAAGCTTTCTAGTGTGTTGCCAGTAGCAATTGCTAGTGATGTACCGACCGATCCTGCGGTTGTGACGTTGGCAAGGAGGGCTCCAAGGAAGATGGCGGGAGAAATTCGATATCCCAGGAGCAAAACGACCGCCAAAGCGTACCCAGTTGGCGGCCAAATCGGGGTCGCACTAGGATGAATCGAAGCCAGAGCTAAGCTTAGTTTTGCCAACCCGACATAAATGACTGCGATGCCCGTTAATTCGACAACATACTCCAAGAGCCTGCGGACATCAGCTGCTCGAAGGTTCGTATAGAGTTTGTCAGCCAACATCGGTCGGCCTCGCAGCAGCGGCCACCTAGTGGTCTGATTCATTCAGGCGATTCCCAAACCGCCCGGGGCAGGTCAAGAACAGGCATGGTCGTGAACGTCACGCCCGCAGACCGCCGGCTTCTCGAACCTCAAGGGACTCGTTGCTGATCCGACCAGCAAATTCCCCTTCCCTCGTCTGCTGGTCAGCAAAGCGAGCGGAGCCGGCGGATTGTTGGCTGGTCTCCGTAGCGGCGATTTCAAGCACTTTGAGAAGCGCAGTGAGATGCGAAGGCACAGGCTGCGCTATATCATCGTACGCGACCCTTAGTTTTTGCCCGATTTCGAACAGCCACGCCGTCTGGTCTTGCGCAAATAATGGGTTGTAGCTGGACATGGGACTCCTCCACGCACGACGCGGGGCGGCCCGACCGAAGCCAACCTCATCACTCCTCGTCCTGAATTACCGAGTCGAGGATGTTAAATCCAATGGCGGTAACCAGCACGATGGAAGCAAGCCACATCTCTATCCCTCCCCTTCCGTGACCCAACGCTCAACTGGCTGACGCGGTTCCTGCACAGTCGACTCGGGGGGCCGCGGAACACTGGCTTGCACCTGCACTTTAATTTCCGCAAGGGACACGCGGAGTGTCTGCCGTGAAGTCGCAAATCGAAGTGTATCGCGCCAAGG
>VAZL01000913.1:0-1447 GCA_005883445.1 Alphaproteobacteria bacterium
TTTGGAAGAAGCAAGGCAAGCATGCGCAGGCGCACGACATCCTTTCATCCATCTATGGCCGCTTCACGGAGGGATTCGAGACGCTGGATCTGAAGGACGCTAAGGGCACGCTCGTCGAGCTGCAAGCCGGTCTCTGAGGTGTTCTCTAAGACCTTCTCTCCTTTTTTGCATTCTTTCTTCTCTGTGCGGCGCTTCTATTATTCTCGGCCTCGTTGGATCTTTCGGTTTTGCCATTTCTTCGTCGTATCGCTTCTTCGTGTGGTCCGCCGCAAGGGCGCCCATCTTTATGCCAAGCTCGAGATTGGAGTGCGACCAGTCGAAATTGATGTGCCTGTCTACGGGGATTTCGACAATTGTGAGATGGTTAAACTCACCTTCAGCTTCGCCGCACGTGATATGATACTTGAATAGTTTGACGTCATCTTCGCCGACGGTTGCAGCGAACTGCTCGCATAGATTTGCCATCGAATCATACAAATTTCTGGGCGGGAGAATTTGGTCCGCGTCGACGATCCTGTTGATCCAGATCTCGTCCAAGTCTGGGTGGTCTCGCAATAAGTTCTTGAAATTCACCGTATCGACCAGAGCTCCTTCACAATAGACATCGCCGTCGATTTCTACCGTTTGCTCGATGTAAGGTAGAGCTGAACAGGCACATAAACTCGCCGCATCGATGGGCCTATAGCCGTCCACCTGATAACCGTTAATGGCCTTGGCCTGAAAATCTTTTCTGTTGGCAAACAACACGAGTTCCTGCTTGGATAGGTTCCAGGCATTGTGAAAGATAAATGGTTTATTGTCCTCGTATAGTCTGTCGAACTTTATGTTGTCTAAGAACTTGCTGTTCGGATAGTAAAGCCTGGATAGGCCGTCGATTTTCGACTTATACATCATGGCGGTCAAAAACCGCACGACCGGGTTCACCGCCAACACATGATTCAGCGTCCATCGGTTAAAGTCTCCTTCGCTAAACTCTGCAAACTCTCTAACTTCTTCAAATTCTCTATCGTTAAGTGGGCGCCAGCGCCGTCTTGTAGCCGACATCCGCCCTAGAGCCGAGATCGTGTGCATGAAAGATTTCATGATTTCTCTCGGCAACAAAGCATTCTTGTAATTGCGCGGCTCGAGCAGAAAATCCCACATGGCCTCCGCGTTGCTGGCCCAGTCTGGCGCAAATATGGTATTCATCGGAAAGCTTTTGAAAGACTTATCGTTGCGAAACACGTCGCGGAAAAATTTCTTGGTCTCTTCAATCTCGTCGCCTTGTCTCGCCTGGTTGTAGACGACCCCAACCCAAGCACCGATGCATGACAGTGCCCATACGTCAAAATCTATTCCGTTCTTCTTGAGACTTTCCAGAACGCCAATATGCAGTCCTGCTGCCGGTCCGCCGCCCGCGAGGCAAATCGCTCGCTTCGGCTTGCGACCGGCCTGCCCGCCGCCGCCC
>VAZL01000913.1:1471-2406 GCA_005883445.1 Alphaproteobacteria bacterium
TCCTGCTAAAGTCCCGGTTGCCCGCAGTCTAGGAGCTCGACTGCACGATCCGGCCGACTCATCTTGCGATTGTTCAAGGCGCTCCCACAACCTCCAATAATATCTTGATAAGCGCTCGGGTCAACGATCCTCATTAAGCACCTCCAGCTAGCGTCAGGCGAAAGCGAGCTTTTGGCTCGGCCCGTCACCATGCAACCTCGGCCCCCTGCTCGTGTGCCGATCCCGAGTAGCCCCGCAGCTCCCGATTGATGACATCGTGGATGAACGCCGCATCGTCCACGACCGCAAAATGCGCGCCTTCGCGGATATGCACCTGCAGACGCGAATTGGTGAAACGTCCCCAGCCCAGTGCGTGGTGGCGCGAAACGTATGGATCGCCTTTTGCCGCGAAACAGGTGATCGGAATTTCCCACGGCGGTTCGCGCACGAATTGGTAGTCGGTCGCCATTTGAAATTCGGCGCGCACGACCGGCAACATCAGACGCCGCAGTTCGGGGTCACTGAGAAGCTGCTCCGTCGCCTGAATATTGAAATGGCGAATAAGCTCGGCGAACACATCGTCCGGCTGTGCGTAGGCGGGAAGACTGATGCGGAATTCCGCCAGCTTCAGCAAATCGTGCATCACACGTTCTTCGAACGAACCCTGGTCGGTGATGCGGTCGGGGGGCCGCGCGCCCGAAGCAAACAAGTGGTCGGGACGGACCGTAGTCGTATGAATGAGCCGGCGTGTGGTCTCGTACATGGTCAAGGCGCCGAGACAATGGCCAAAGAACGCGAACGGCCGGTCCAGGAGTCCTTCCATCTCGAGAACGAGCCGCTCGACAAACTCCTTCATGTCGGCAATCGGTGTTTCGGTAATGCGGCCGAGCCGCCCGGGCGGCTCGATTGCGACCACCTCGATCGTTGGATCGATGAACTGCGCCCAGTTTCGATAG
>VAZL01000401.1:0-9792 GCA_005883445.1 Alphaproteobacteria bacterium
GGTCGCGGCAAGCACGAGACCGTTCTCGAGCGACATGAAGCCGACGATCTGACTGACGGCGTTGCGCCGCGTCACCATCATCAAGAGGCCGAGCAGGACGACCGCGAGCGCAAACGCCAGATCTTCGCGTGCGAGCGGGTCGGCCTCGGCCGTCACGCGCAACATCACCACCATCGAAAGCGCGACCAGACCCATGCCCAGCAGCATGGCGGAGCCCACGCCGACGACCTTTTCGATCTCGCGGTGGATACCGAGCCGCACGATGATGCGATGAAGCGCAACGGGAATGATGATCGCCTTGAAGATGAGCGCAATTGCCGCGGTCACGTAGAGGTGCGGCGCATCTTGGATATAGGCCTGCCACGCCACCGAGAGCGCCAACACCAACGCATGCAAGGCGAACATGTTGAGCAGCGCATAGAGCCGGTCCTGATAGAGCTCGAGAAAGCTCACCAGCACCAGCGTACCTGCGAGCAGGTGAGCGATGTCGAACGTCAGGCCGCGCATCACAGGCTCCGCGAGACGAACAGCAGAAGCGTCGCGAGCAGGCCGAGCATCAGCGCGGCGCCTAGGAATTCCGGCACACGGAACACGCGCATCTTGGCGATCGACGTCTCGAACAGCGCGAGCAGCGCACCGGCGACGGTAAGCTTGGCGATGTAGGCAACGAACCCGATCGCCAGCAGTCCAAGTCCGCCGCCCGACGGCACCAAGCCCCAGGGCGCGAACAGACACGCGATCAGCGAAATGTAGAGCAAGAGCTTCAACGACGCTGAAAGCTCGATCAGCGCCAAGTGCCGACCGGAATATTCGAGCACCATGGCCTCATGCACCATGGTCAATTCGAGGTGGGTAGCCGGATTGTCGACTGGAATGCGCGCGTTTTCCGCGATTGCCACCATGATCAACGCGAGCAGCGCAAGGCCCAGCGACACCCGCAGCCCCACCGCGGACGAAACCAAAAAACCCGCCATGGTCGAGAGCTGCGTCGAACCGGCGATCAGCGCGAGCGTGAAGATGATCATGATCATCGCCGGTTCCGCCAGCGAGGCAATCATCACCTCTCGACTCGACCCGATGCCGCCGAAGCTGGTTCCGACATCAAGCCCGGCCAGCGCCAGGAAGAAGCGGGCACTGCCGAGGAGCGCCACGATGGCAATGAGATCGGCGGACCAGGAAAATAGGAGTCCGGTGCGGAAGGTCGGCACCAGCGATGCCGCCACCCAAGTGGCGGCAAAGATGAGGTAGGGATTGACTCGGAACAGCCACGAGGCATTGTCCGCGAGCACCACCTCCTTGCGCATCAGTCGCACCAGGTCACGATAGGGTTGGACGAGCGGCGGTCCTCGCCGGAGCAGGAGGCGGGCCTTCACCTTGCGCGTGAAGCCGGTGAGCAGCGGCGCCAGCAGCAGCACCAGCAGCATCTGCGCGCCCTGCACGCCGAGATCGAAAATCACGGCCATATCGCAAGCACCAGCAACAGCAGCACGAGCGCGGCGAAGACCAGGCTGAGGAATTGTCGGATGGTCAGGAACTGCAGATGATTGAGCCTGTCGGCAGCAAAAGCGATGCCGCCAGCAATTGGCGCGTAGAGCGCGTCCCAAACGGGATCGCGCAATTCCACCGTGAGCCGCGCCGGCCGCCCATCGCCTGGCGGCGGGATCTCGACGTGCTCGCGGGCGTGAAACACGACGCTACCGAAAACCCGGCGGATCGGCTGCGCGAAGCTCGACGCGGTGTACTGGGTCGCAGGGTTTGCATCGGGATATCCGCAGTCCCAGGGTGGCGCACGGCGCAACTTGTCGGACGCCAGCCGGTGGATCGCCCAGGCAGCGAGCGCGCCCGATAAGACCATGAACGCGAAGACCAAGAGACCGTTGTAGGAGCTGCGGCCCTCCGCGATCGGCACGATCGAGAGCCAATCGACGCTTCCTTGCACCGGCATGCGGTCGCCCACCAGGCCCTCCGTCACCGGCGCCAGTGCATCGATGAAGAAGCCGGGCAGGATGCCGGCAACCAGGCAGAGCGCGGCGAAGAAGAACATTGCGGCGAGAGAGAAGCGATCGGTTTCGCGCGCGCGCTCGGCCGCGGGCGTGCGGGCTCGGCCGAGAAAGGTCACGCCGAATGCCTTGACGAAGCAGGCCGCGGCAAGCGCCGCGGAGAGCGCAAGCAGCGCGCCCACCGCCGGCACCAGAAACTTGAGTCCCCAGGAGGGAAGCTGTGGACTGAGCAAAATCGCCTGGAAGGTCAACCATTCGGAGACGAAGCCGTTGAGCGGCGGCAGCGCCGAGATCGCGGCGCAGCCGACGAGAAAAACGAAAGCCGTCTGCGGCATGCGATGGATGAGGCCCCCGAGGTGCTCCATGTCGCGCTCCCCGGTGCTTGTCAGCACCGCCCCGGCGCCGAAAAACAGCAGGCTCTTGAAGATCGAATGGTTGAAGACATGCAGCAGGCCGGCCGTCAGCGCGAGCGCAGCCGCCCATGCCATGCCGTGTGCCTTGAAGGCGAGCGCGAGGCCGAGTCCGATGAAAATGATCCCGATGTTCTCCACGGTGTGATACGCGAGCAGCCGCTTGAGGTCGTGTTGCATGAGCGCGTAAAGCACGCCCATGACCGCGGTGATCCCGCCGAGCGCCAGCACCACCATGCTCCACCACCAGGCGGGCGTGCCGATGAGGTCGAACGCGATGCGCACGAAGCCGTAGACAGCGACTTTGGTCATCACCCCGCTCATCAGCGCCGAGACGTGGCTGGGCGCCGCGGGATGCGCGAGCGGCAACCAGACGTGCAGCGGCACGAGGCCGGCTTTGGAACCGGCGCCGATCAGCGCAAGGATCAAAATGGAGGCGGCAACCGCCGTTGAGGGATGCGCTCCGCGGATGTCGGCGAAGGCATAACCGCCGTCGGCGCCCGCCAGCAAGCCGAAGGTGAGCAGCAGCGCGAGCGTCCCGAAGCTCGCCATGATCAAATAAACGTATCCTGCGCGGACGTTGTCGCCGACGCGATGATGCGCCATGACGAGCGCCCACGACGACAACGACATGAATTCCCACGACACCAGAAAAGTGAACGCGTCGTCGGCGAGCACCACGATGCTCATGCCGGCGAGAAACGCCGGATAGAACGGCAGCACCCGGCGCGGGGCATCCTCATGGCGACCGTATCCGAGCGCGAATAGGCTAGCCGCGGCCGCGCCGAGATTGACGACAGCAAGGAAAAAGGCCGACAGCGCATCGAGACGGAAATGCGCTCCAAGCCACGGGATTCCCAACGGAAGGGTGGCGGCCGAGGGACGATCAGAGATGCCGAGCAGAGCGAGCAGGGCGATGGAGAACAACGCGAGCGACGCGATCAGACAAACGCCGTAGACGATGAGCCCCGCGCGCGCCTCATCGGAGACCACGACGGCAAGCGCGGCCGTCGAGATGAGCACGGCGGCACACGCCAGTGCCAGGAGCACCATCAGTTATTCCCCCGTTCGGCGCACCGGCGCGCCAGCGCATGGACGATCGCAGCGCAATCGCGTGCCCCTCACCGCTTCAGCCGCACACCACGCCCACCGGCGTGACTGACCGCTCCTTCCCCGATCAATTCGATGCCTGCGGCCGCAAGCGCATCGACGAGCTTCATCAACGAGTCGACATTTCCCCTGATGACCCCCTCGCTCGCTTCCATGCGCTGGATCGTGGGCAGCGAGAGACCCGAGCGCTGGGCGAGTTCGCGTTGATCGATCTCGAGCAGCGCCCGCGCGGCCCGCATCTGAGCTCCAGTTATCATGTTCTAGATATCAGAATCGATGGTCCACGCCTTTTAATTCATGCGTAGTTTATGTAAAATGAAATGGCAAGGCAAAATGAGTCGCCGGACTGGTGTCGGCGAAACGCGGAGGGACGGTCATGACAATTGAGGCTCTCATAATTTGGTTGGTCATCGGCGCGGTGGCGGGCTGGCTGGCGGGCCTAATCGTCAAAGGATACGGTTTTGGACTCGTTGGTAACATCGTAGTCGGCATCATCGGCGCCGTCCTGGCCGGTTGGCTCTTGCCGTTGGTCGGGTTTGTTCTCGTCGGCGGCGTCATCGCGGCGATCATCAACGCCGTTATCGGGGCGGTGATTCTCTTGGTCGTGATCGGGTTGTTCAAAAAGGGCTGAGGCCTGCGCGACTTCGGACCGAAGCCGCCAGTTCAATGGCGAAATCTGCGGCATGGCGCGCTTGAGTTGGGTTGGCCCGACTTCGGACGGCTAGTGCTGTGCGGATGCCCAGGGTCCGGTTCGTCGCCAACGCGGGCAGCCACTCGAGGCGACGTGTGAGGGCGATGCGGGGTGAGGCGGGGCTCTACTTGCCGAGGATTCTTAAAGCCTCGTCGCAGAGCTTCTGGGGATCACGCTCGCCAGCCCTAGCAAGCCGAATGATTGACTTTGCGACCGTTGTCGTCAGCGGGTCTTTGCGGTCAACCAGCCCGAGCCTGGTCAGTGCGGCCTCGAACGCCGCCGTCAGGTGAGCAATATCTTCTGGTTCGAATACGGCCCCGTATTCGCTTTCCAGGATCGTCCGAATTGGCACGTCCAACCCCAACGCGCGCCGCAGGTGAGAGGTAGCATGTTCTAGACCAACAGTCTGTGCGCTGCACAACTTTTCGCGGCGCTTTGGCACTTTCTAGCGACCCGCCATCCGGGGAGTAGCGAACACGTCAAGCAACCGCTCCATCGAGCCTGATGGCTATGATGCAATCGCGGGTCCTTGCCGCGAAGACCATCGCAAGGCGATGGGACCGAAAAGGACTCCCGCCGCGAGCAGTGCGAACAAGGCGGACCATCCTGCCGGCTGCCCCGGCCCTCCCGCGGCATCGAGTGCTATACCGGCGCCCCAGCCACCCAGCGCCGAAAGGCCGAATCCCACCGTCGAATGCAGCGCCAGCGTCGCCCCGCGATAGGCCGGCGCGGCGCTTGCGGTCGTGCCGGAGGTCAGTGCGCCCGAGTCGGCGGGAATGGTGAAGCCGTAGATGAGGACGAGCGCGAGCAACAGCAGAGGCGAGGATCCCACATTGAGGCCGATTGCCAATGCGACGGCCGCCGACGTGACCATGACGGCCGTGATGGCGCGGTGTCGACCGAAGCGCAAAGCCGCTTCGTTGCCGAGCACGCTCGCGGGCAGCGACAGCAGCGTGACGATGACGCTTACGGTGATAGGACCCACGAATGCGCCGTCGTCGCTTTGCGCCACGACAAAGGCCCAGAACGCGACGATCCAGGTGCGCATGCCGTAAAGCTCGAAGCAATGCGCGCCGTAGCCGAGGATGTAGCCGAGCGCAGCGCGATTGCGCAGAACCGGCCGGAAATCGAGGAGGTGTCCGTGCGCAGGTACTGGTTTGCATGGCGCAAGCCAGAGGCACACGGCAACCATGATAAACGGCCCAGCGCTCGTGACATAAAAGGCCGCGCGCCAGCCAGCAGCGTCCGCAACGAGTTGTGACACGAGAAACGAGAGACCGACGCCGATCGAGAAGCTGCCGGTATAGAGCGTGATGCTGCGAGACAAGTCGCCGGCGGGAAGCCTGTCGGCGAGAGCTTTCAGGCCCGGCATGTAGGCGCCGGCAAACCCGATCCCGGCAAGACCCCAGATCAAAGTCGCCGACCAAAGACCATCGGCGATCAAGCCGAACAACGCGGTGGCGATGCCGCTCGAGGCCGAGCCAACCATCAATACTCGACGCGCGTCGATGCGGTCGGTCAGCGTGGTGAGCACCGGAACCGCCAGCATGTAGCCGAACGCATAGGCGCTCGCCATCAGTCCGGCCTGCGCTGCGCTGAGGTGCCAGAGCGGCATCAGATGCTGCGCCATGATGGCGGGGACGACGACGTGGGGAAGGAGGCTGCCGACCTGGCCCAGACACATCGCAGCGACCAAGGCTCGTCCGGTCAGCGCGGGCATGAAATTCTCATTTCAATGGTTCTCGAAATAATTGTTGACAAGCAAGCGATAATTCTGTATTCGTTGAAATATGGAAAAGTCAAATGCTGTTGCCGCATTGGCCGCGCTGGCGCAGGACAATCGCCTCGATGTCTACCGGCTTCTCGTGCAGGCGGGACCGGACGGTCTGCCGGCGGGCCAAGTGGCGGCAGCACTCAAGCTCGCGCCGAATACGTTGACGTTTCACTTCGACCGGCTGCGTGGAGCTGGTCTCGTGTCGGTGCGGCGCGACGGTCGCTCGATGATCTATGCAGCGCGATACGACACGATGAACGAGCTGCTGGGCTACTTGACCGAGAACTGCTGCCAGGGCCGTGCCGGTCGATGCGTGCCGGCACGCATGAAACGCGCGCCGGCTCCGGCTCCGGCTCCGGCTCGTCGCAAGGAGCCGGTGACATGAGACTTTATTTGTTCGAACACTGCTCGATCTGTTTTCGCGTGCGCATGGCGGCCGCACTCAAGCGCCTGCATTTACAGGAGACAGTCGTTCTCGAAGATGACTCCGACACGATGACCCGCCTCGTCGGTAAACGTGTTGTTCCGATTTTGGTGAAGGACGACGGGCAGCCCATGCTGGAGAGCATGGATATGGTTGGCTACATCGACGGTCTTGGGGATCCTGTTCTGACTGGCCCGCAACGCAGCGAAATTGCTGCATGCGCGGATACAATCGTCGTCAAGACCGTGCCGCTGACGTGGCCGCGCTATGCACTGCTTGGCCTGCCGGAGTTTGGCACGGTCGCCGCGCTCGACCACTATGTCGTGCGCAAGCGCAAGCAGCTTGGAGATTTGGTCGAACTCCGGGCCAAGACTCGCGAGCAAATCGACGCGTTAATACCTGAACTTGAGAAACTCGATCGATTGATCGAGAGCCCGTTGGCGGTCAACGGTAAACTCTCTCTCGACGATATTCGCATCCTGCCATTGCTTCGATCTGCTGCCGTCGTCAAAGGGCTTCGTTTCCCGCAAAAGGTCCGGGAGTATTTCGAAGCCATGATGGAGCGCATCGGATACCAGCCGTTACCTGCGGTATAGGGAGTACATGCCATGAAGCGCATACATGTTCATGTCGGCGTCGAAGACCTCGAACAGTCGATCGGCTTCTATTCGGCGCTTTTCGCCACCCAACCCAGCGTGGTCAAGGCCGACTATGCGAAATGGATGTTGGACGACCCGCGCGTGAATTTTGCGATCTCGACACGTGGCAAACGGCCGGGGCTCGATCATCTCGGCATCCAGGTCGAAAGCAAGGACGAGCTGGGCGATGTCTATGCGCGTCTGCGCCGCGCCGGCGGCACGATCGTCGAGCAGGGACAGACGACCTGTTGCTACGCCGAGTCCGAAAAATCGTGGATCGACGACCCGGCCGGCATCTCATGGGAAACGTTCTTCACCACGGGCGAGAGCACGCATTATGGCGATGGCACCGGAGAGCGTGGCGCGCGCATCGCGCACGAAAAGGTGTGCTGTGAGGGGCAATCCGCCGCTGCTGCCACGTCGGCCTGCTGCGACACGTAGCGCAGCGAATGCAACGTCACATCTCGTGATCCAGGGAGCCGAGGCATATGGGCTGCGAAGCGCCAATTTGCGCGAACGTCAGATCGGCGCACGTCGGCACCGGTCGTGAAACGGTGGTCCTGTTGCATGGGTCGGCGAGCAGCGGCGCATTATGGCGCCACATCAAGAGCGCCTTGCAGTCGCGCTATCGCTGCATCGCGCCGGATTTGATCGGCTATGGTAGCTCCGCGGCCTCACCTCAACAGACCGCATTCGGTCTCGACGCCGAACTGCGCGCGATCGAGCCCTTGCTGCGGTGTTGTGCCGACACGTTTCATCTGCTGGGCCATTCATTCGGCGGCGTATTGGCGTTGCACTTGGCGCTGGCAGATCCGGGACGGGTCCGGTCCCTCACCTTGATCGAGCCGGTATTTTTCGCCGCGCTGAAATATGTCGGTGATTGGACCTCGTACCTTGAATTTTGCCGCGTCCGCGACGAATTCGTAGCAGCGCTCGTCCGAGGCGATCGCGAGTTGGCGATGCGTCGCTTTGTCGGTTTTTGGATGGGCAATGATGCTTGGGCGGGATTACCGGCAGGCACCCGCGCGAACATGTTGAAGGCGGCCGACAAGATCGTGCTCGACTGGCAAGCCTCGTTTGCGGCCGATCCCGGCAGAGCCCGCCTTTCCACGTTGCCGGTGCGCACGCTGCTGGTGCGCGGCAGCGATAGCCCGCGCCCCATGCGCTCCCTGGTCGACGCGCTGCACGCCATCATGCCGGGGAGCGCGCGCACCGTGGTGGAAGGTGCAAACCACCTGCTGCCGCTGACCCACGCCTCGGTGCTCACGAGCGCGATCCTCTCCAACCTGCGCGCCGGCGCGCAACGGCGCTCGGATGATCCCAGCTAGTTCGCGTGTCGCAGGAGGTAGCGATGGCCGATCCCTTCAACGTCTTGTTTCTGTGCACGGGCAACTCGGCGCGCTCGATCATGGCCGAGGCCATCCTGAACAAGCTCGGCGCCGGTAAATTCCGTGCCTACAGTGCGGGCAGCCAGCCGAAGGGCAAAGTGAACCCGCACACGAGGGAACTCTTGCAGAGTCTCGGCTATGACACGTCAGGCTTTCGTTCGAAGTCGTGGAATGAGTTCGCCAAGCCTGGCGCGCCTGCGCTCGATTTTGCCTTCACCGTCTGCGACAACGCGGCGGGCGAAATCTGTCCGGTGTGGCCCGGCCAGCCGATGACCGCGCATTGGGGCATTCCCGATCCAGCCGAAGCCGAAGGCTCGCCGGCTGAGATCGCGCTTGCGTTCAAGGATGCGTACCGGATGCTGCATCAGCGTATCGGCGTTTTCACCGCGCTGCCGATCCGAAGCCTCGATCAACTTAGCCTGCAACAGCGGCTCAAGGAAATTGGCCGCATGGACGGCGCAACGGCGAAGGCGAAAGAGCCGAGCTGATGCCCGCGCTGCCGCAGCGCGCATTTTGCGAATGGTTGGGGACCGCCTTTCTGCTCGCGGCGGTCGTCGGCTCCGGCATCATGGCGCAAAAACTCGCGGGCGGTAACGACGCGCTCGCGCTCCTGTGCAATACGGTGCCGACCGGCGCGATTCTCGCGGTCTTGATCCTGGTATTCGGTCCGCTGTCGGGCGCGCACTTCAACCCGGCGGTAAGTCTCGCCTTCGCCTTGCGCGGCGAGTTGGCCTGGTCTATGGCCGTCGTTTACATCGTAGCGCAGGTGTTGGGGGGCCTTGTCGGCGTGTGGGCCGCGCACCTCATGTTCGAACTGCCGATATGGCAGTCTGCTGACCGTCTTCGGCTGTGTCGCGCGGCGGCCTGAGTCAGTTCCTTATGCCGTTGGCCTCTACATCACCGCGGCCTATTGGTTCACGGCGTCGACATCGTTTGCCAATCCCGCCGTCACCATTGCCCGCTCGCTGTCCGATACGTTTGCGGGGATCGCGCCGGCCGGCGTCGCGGCGTTCATCGCCGCCCAGTTGGCAGGGATGCTCGTCGCGGTCGCTGTGAGTCGCTGGCTTTGGCGTGAGCGGACGGCCGCCTAGGGTCCATCGGCAAAGCACAGCGTCGCGACCACACCCATCAGAGACGCGTTGCAGTTACTGTTGTTTGCGCGCCCTGTGGGTACGCGCATCCAGGTTGCGGCCATGCTGCCGACCAATTGCGGCCGGCAAGGCACGACCGCGTTCCACCAATTTCGGACACTGGAAGTCCAGCGTTTCGGACAGCAATTTTCGAATCGTTCGGGCCTGCACAACGAATGCGTCGACTTGAGCGACTTTCTCGGCGGCGAGCTTGCGCCACCGCTCGG
>VAZL01000401.1:9811-13830 GCA_005883445.1 Alphaproteobacteria bacterium
GACCATCGCCAGCCGCTCCAGCACGCGCTCGTCGTACCGCCTGCGGCCGCTCACCCGCGGCGCCTTGGGAATGAGGCCGAGCCTTTCATAGTAGCGGATGGCCGACGACCGCAGCCCCATCTTGCGGGCGACCTCTCCGATGCTCATGCCGGCCATGAAGAATCTCCTTGACTTGAAGTTCGCTTCAACTCGTACGGTCGATCGACACGAACGTCAAACGATGGTCGCCGAGCAACAGGAGGCACCATGAAACATGCGCTCATGGCACTTTGGGCTTCTGCCGCTTGCCTTGTCCTGGGTTCCGGATCCGATCCCGGCTCGGCACAACATTCCGGCGCGCACTCAACGCCGTCTTACGGCGCCGCAATCCCCCAGGCCGGCCCTGCCAATGCCGTGGTCGAATTTGAGAATGAGTCCATCGTCGTCGTTCGCATCCGAATGGCGCCGGGCGAGAAGACGCCGATGCACGACATTAAGAGCGCGCGATTGGTGGTCTGGTTGACGGACACACACTTGCGCGACACGCATGCTGACGGCAGCACTGATGACATTCGCCGGCGAGCGGGAGATATCGACTGGGTCCCCGTTCAACGACATGCCGGGGAGAATCTCGCGCATGAGCCGCTGGAATTTCTGGCCATCGTTCCGAAGGGGACAGGAGGGTCGGTGGGGAAGTAGTCGATCTCGGCCGCCCGACCGAATAGCTCGCTTTGCCCTCTCGCCGCGATGCGTCAGTGATTTCCGTGGTGCGGCTGTACCCCTGCGTATCCGCGCAATTCTCCGTAACGCCGCATCTGCTCCTGGGTCAAAATCGCCACCGTCGAAAGGTGATAGGCCAGATGCGCGTTCCGCAACTCCGCCTGCGTCGCTCCGATCGCCCGGGTCGCCGCCGCGAGCGAGACCGGCGTGACCGAGCGGGTGGCGAACAGCCGGTCGAGCTCGGCCTCCTCGCGGATCAGCCGTTCGCCGATCGGTACGGCCGCGGCCTTCATGGCAGCGTACAAGGCGTCGACGGCGCCACGCTGCTCCACCGTCAATCCCAGTTTGTCCGCAAGCTCCAGCACGTGTATCGGGCCTGGAAATCCATTCAGTTCCGCCGCAAGCGCAAGTCCCATTCCCCGGCCCGCTTTTAGGTCGGCGATCTGTTGCGCTGACAAGGCCTTGGTCGGGCGTTGCTCATATCCGGCGTAGGGTTGCTCTTGCGCCGAGGCTGGCGCAAACCCGAGCAAGAGAACAATCGAAAGCACCATGCGATTCATGACGTTGCTCCCGTGTCGCCCACCCGAGTCGGTGTTAGCATGGCACGACGCCGAGTGCATGCCACCATGCCTAGCGCACTATCGTTGCCACGCTTCCGCCGCAAACTCATTCCGAATCCCTGCACGAGCGCACTACCTGTGCCTTGCAAACCGCATGCAATGCTCTATCCTCGAAGCAAAGCGGCGATCGTTCTGGCCGTGCTCTACGTGCTTTGCATCCTCGCGCCGGCCGTTGCCTTTGCGCTTTCCGACAATCCCGCCGTCGCCCATTGCCTGACCGAAGGTCACGTCGGCGTTCACGATCACGGCGCCCAGCACGAACATGGCGGCAAGCTTCATGTTCATGCCGACGGCACGGCCCATCAGCACCACGATGACGGCGCCGCGCCGCAAGCCCCTGCCGATGATGGCAAAGGACCAATAGCGAGCTGTTGCGGGCTGTTCTCCGTCGTTGCAATTCCCGGCGAGCCGGTCCCCAGCTTCGGATTGGACAGCCTCGCTTCTGTGGTCTTGCCGGTTTTCGGTGAAGCCCTGAGCGGGCGCGGTCCGGAGCGCATCAACCGGCCTCCCATCACCTGACTGTCGATAGTTGGAGTTGGCGCGCGCGGCGAAAGTCTTGCGCGTCCGACGGCAATCGACAGTCGAGGAGTCCATGTCCTTACACTTTCGGACGCCCGATGCCGCCGGCGGAACGGCGGCGACGCGGGCATTCCGGCTCCAGTTTGGCATCCTCGCCATTCTGACGGGGTCGGCTGTCCTTTCGGCTTGCACCTGGTTCTCGCCGGATGCGGGCATGGGCGTCGTCGCGACGATCGCGCAGCAGGAGCTCAACAAGGACGCGGCCGCGATTCGCTCTCCTGAGGAGGCCGAGGCTGCAGCCGCCACAGTCCGCCGCCTTCTCGGACGCCCGCTCACGGCCGACGCGGCGGTCCAGGTCGCGCTGCTCAACAACCGCGGTCTGCAAGCGGCATACGACGAGCTCGCCATAGCCGACGCCGAACGGGTCGGACAAAGCCTTCCACCCAATCCAACGTTTTCCTGGCGCCGCATCCAGGCCGGGCCGGCGCTCGAAAGCGAAATGCAACTCGTCACCAATATCATCGCGCTAGCGACGCTGCCGGCGCGCTCCGAGATTGCCGCGGAACGCTTCCATCAAGCGCAGCTGCGCGCTGCCGAAGAGACGCTCCGTGTCGCCCACGAAGCGCGGCGCGCCTACTATCGCGCCGTTGCCGCGCGCGAGCTTATTCACTTCCTGACGGAATCGCAGTCGGCGGCCGAAGCCGCGACCAAGTTGGCTGCGCGCCTCGGAGAAACCGGGGCGATGAACAAGCTCGATCAGGCGCGCGAGCAGGTCTTCTACGCCGATTTGACCGCGCAACTGGCAACCGCGCGCCAGCGCGAGGCAAGCGAACGCGAGGCGCTCATCCGCGCCATGGGCCTCTCCGGCGCAAATCTCGACTTCAAGCTTCCCAATGCGCTGCCGGCGGTGCCGCCTCGTGTTCAAACGTTGGCAGGGATCGAGGTGGACGCGGTCGCCCGGCGCGTGGATCTGCAGATCGCCCGCATCGAGCTCGACGTGCTCGCGAAGTCCTACGGACTCACCCAAGCCAGCCGCTTCATCAACATTCTCGACGGTGGCTACGCCGATAAGCTCGAAAAGCGACCCGACGAACGCTTTCTGATGCGCGGGTTCGATATCCGCTTGCAAATCCCCATATTCGACTTCGGCGAGGTCCGCGTGCGCCAGGCCGAGGCCATCTACATGCAGGCCGTCAATCGGCTCCTCGCATTGGCGGTCAATGCGCGCTCCGAGGCGCGCGATGCCTACCGCGTCTACCGCTCGACCTACGACATCGCAGGCCATTATCAGCGCGAGGTCTTGCCGCTGCGCAAGATCATCTCGGACGAAACGCTGCTTCGCTACAACGCGATGCTGATCGACGTGTTCTCGCTGCTGGCGGAGGCGCGCCAGCGCATTGCGGCAACGATCACGACCATCGAGGCCAAGCGCGATTTCTGGCTGGCAACCGTGGACCTCAAGGCAGCCGTCGCTGGCGGCGGCCGATTGGGCAACAGACAGGAACGAGCAAACCCCCTAGCGGTATCCGCCGGCGACGCCGGCGCACGTTGAACAAGGAGAATACCCATGATTTCGCGCAGAGGCTTTCTCGGTACCGCCGCGGTGCTGGCAAGCGCGACCGCGGTCAGCGGGCGCGTGCAGGCGGCAAGCATCCCGGAAGCGCCGAGCACCAAGACCACCGCGATGCAGCCGCCGATCTTTCCGACGAGCGGGCCCGATTATCAACCCGTGGTCACGCTCAACGGCTGGACCTTGCCCTGGCGCATGAACGGCGACTGGAAGGAATTTCACCTCGTCGCCGAGCCGGTGGTGCGCGAATTTGCACCGGGCATGAAGGTGAACTTGTGGGGCTACAACGGCCAGGCGCCGGGACCCACGATCGAGGCGGTCGAAGGCGACAAGGTGCGCATCTTCGTCACCAACAAGCTGCCCGAGCACACGACGGTCCATTGGCACGGCATGCTGTTGCCGAATGGAATGGACGGGGTCGGCGGCGTGACCCAGCCGCACATCAAGCCGGGACAGACCTTCGTCTACGAGTTCGAGCTGAAGCACAGCGGGACGTTTATGTATCACCCGCATTCCGACGAAATGGTGCAGATGGCGATGGGCATGATGGGCATGTTCGTCGTGCATCCGCGCGACCTGAAGTTTCGGCGCGTCGACCGCGACTTCGTCTT
>VAZL01000402.1 GCA_005883445.1 Alphaproteobacteria bacterium
TGACGCAGGTGCCGCCGAAAAGCTTGCGCTCGATGATGGCAACCTTCCAGCCCGCGCCGACTAGCCTTCGCGCCAAGGCCGGGCCGGCCTGTCCGGTGCCGATGATGATCGCATCATAGTTTGCCATAACCGACCTCTCATTTCGCGGCTATCGTCACGCCAAGCCGTGCTTCCCAGCATAGGGCACCACCAGCCTGCCGCGCGCACAAGAGCGTTCGCAAGCCGGCGATGACGACGTGACAGGCAATGCCTGTCACATGATCAATAGCTTTTTCACGATACGCGAAGCGGCGGTCTCTCGCGCTGCGACCCCGGCCCTCTTTCAAGACTGACCAAATGCCGGTGGCCCAGCGAAGTCGACTCGAACCAACCTTGTCAGCATTCCGCCGATTGGGAAAACAAAACTTGGAAAAGCGCACTCAAGACATTAAGCGTGGATCGCGAATCCGCCTAAGCGTTCCACGCGGTCGCGCCTCGCGTGCGCAAAACTGCTCCCCGTCTGTGCCGATCGCGCTCTAGTGACCGGCGGCATGCGCCACGCTCGCTCCGGCCGAACCCCACACATAAATGCAGGAAAACAGGAAGATCCAGACGACGTCGACGAAATGCCAGTACCAGGCGGCAAACTCGAAGCCAAGATGCTGCGTCGGCGTGAAATGTCCAAGATAGGCACGCAGCAGGCACACGATCAGGAACGTCGAGCCGATGATGACATGCGCGCCATGAAAGCCCGTCGCCATGAAGAAAGTGGCGCCGTAGATGTTGCCGCTGAAATTGAACCCGGCATGGCTGTATTCGTAGGCCTGCACGCAGGTGAATGCCAGTCCAAGCACGATCGTCAGGATTAGACCCCATTTGAGCCCCTGGCGGTCGTTCTCCAGAAGCGCGTGGTGCGCCCAGGTCACGGTCGTGCCGGAGGTGAGCAGGATCAGGGTGTTGAGCAGCGGCAAGTGCCACGGGTCGAAGGTCTCGATTCCCTTCGGTGGCCACACGCCGCCAAACAGCTGTTCACGCGTAAGCTGGTGCATATCGGCCGGGAACAGCGCGCTGTTGAAATACGCCCAGAACCAGGCCACGAAGAACATCACCTCGGAGGCGATGAAAAGAATCATCCCGTAGCGATGAGAGATCTGCACGATCCGCGTATGATTACNNNAGGCGATGCCGATCACTCCAACGCCGAAGATATATGGCGCGGCCGCGAACATGTGGTGCATCCATGTAATGCCCCCGACTGCCGCAATGAAGGTGGAGATTGCCCCGATCGCGGGCCAAGGGCTCGGTGCCACCAGATGATAGTCATGATGCGGCTTGGCGTGAGCTTCGGCCATCTTAGGCTTCTCCATCTCTGTGTGAGGCGGCGCTGCTCACGACACTCGTTCCTGTTGAGTCAGCTTCGCCCAGGCGCGGGCGCTGCGCCGCTGTCAACTTGCGGCGTCTCAGCCTGCCGCGCCGGATACATGGTGTATGACAGGGTGATGGTGTCGAGACCGTCCTGCTCGGAATCTTTCACCAGCTCGGGGGCCACGAAGAAGACGACAGTCATGTCGCGCTTTTCACCGGCCTTGAGCCGCTGATCGGTAAAACAGAAACAATTGATCTTGGAGAAATACGCGCCCGCGGTGGACGGTGAAACATTGTAGGAGGCAACGCCCACGGTCTCGCGCGCCGATTCATTGACGACCCGGTAGCCGACGGTCACGACCTCACCGACTTTGACCTCTATCGAATTTTGCTCTGGCTCGAAACGCCAAGGCAGCCCACCGGCGACATTGGCATCGAAACGCACCTTGAGCTTGCGGTCGAGGACGTGGGAAGGCGCAGCGGTCGCGACCTGGGTGGTGCCGCCGAAGCCGGTCGTGCGGCAGAACCAGTTGTAGAGCGGCACGGCCGCATAGGCTGCACCCACCATCGCTGCAACGAACACTCCGCACGCGGCCGCGACCATGACATCGCGGCGTCGTTGCGAGGGGATGTTCCGAACGTTCATCACAATTACAGCGGACGATTCAATACCGCCGGCCCCTTCACCAAGGTGACCACATAAAACAGGACGGCGAGCGCGCCGAGCGCGAGCGCAATGGCGATCGACCGCGCGCGCCGGCTGCGCTTCTGCTCTTCGCTGAGGATAATTCTCTTCGGCTTTTCGTCCATGTCACCAAAGCCCTCACATCGCGCGGCCTATCACGCTACCCTCGACCAGCAGCACCGCGAAGAGGACGAATAGATAGAGGATTGAGAAAGCGAAGAGATCGTATGCCGCACGTTCGGCACGCTCGCCTTCACGCTCGCAACGTACGCGCCAGGCGAAGGTGACCATCAGCGCGCCGGCGAGGAGCGCCGTCACCCCATAAATTGTGTGGGCATAGCCGAAAAGCCACGGGGCCGCACCGATCGGCACGAGCCCGATGGAATAGAGCAGAATCTGTCGCCGCGTTTCCTCCAGCCCGGCAACGACGGGGAGCATCGGAACGCGAGCGCGGGCGTAGTCGTCGGCCCGAACGAGCGACAACGACCAGAAATGTGGCGGCGTCCAGCAGAATATGATGAGGAAGAGAAGACACGGCTCGAGGGAGATGCTGCCGGTCACTGCCACCCAGCCGATGACGGGCGGAAAGGCCCCTGCGGCGCCGCCGATAACGATGTTCTGCGGCGTCCACCGCTTGAGCCATGCCGTATAGACCGCGACGTAAAAGAAGATTGTGAAGGCGAGCAGCGTCGCCGCGAGCCAGCTCACGAGCAGGCCGAGCACCCCCACCGCGAACGCGGCGAGCACGATGCCGAACGCAAGCGCCTCACCGGGCGCGATGCGGCCCTGCGGAATGGGACGAGCCGAGGTGCGCCTCATCACCGCGTCGATATCTGCGTCGTACCACATGTTGAGTACGCCCGCGGCACCGGCGCCGACCGCGATGCACAGAAGCGCGGTGAAGCCGATGACTGGATGGAGATGCCCAGGCGCAATCATGACGCCGACCAGCGCGGTAAAGACGACGAGCGACATGACTCGCGGCTTCATCAACGCCACATAGTCGCCGACGCTCGCAATGCTCGGCCCCTGGTCGACCGAAGACGCCCTATTTCCCGCGAGCTCTGCACCTTCGCTGACTAGTGACATCTATTCTGCGCCCAGCTGTTGAGGACCGACCCATGGGCGGAACGACCGCCCTTGGGATGCCGCCGCCATCATTTAATCAACGGCAGCTCGTTGTATTGATGGAACGGTGGCGGCGATGGCAGCGTCCATTCGAGCGTGGTCGCGCCCGCGCCCCAGGGATTGTCCGCCGCCTTTTCCTTGCGCATGAAGGCTTGGGCCACGCCGAAGAAGAATACCAGCGCGCCCAACCCTGAAAGGTAGGAACCGAGCGACGAGACCAGGTTCCAGCCCGCGAAAGCATCGGGATAGTCCGCAACACGCCGCGGCATGCCGGCGAGCCCAAGGAAATGCTGCGGGAAGAAGACGATATTGACTCCAATGAACGTAAGCCAGAAATGCAACTTGCCGATCGTTTCCGAATACATGTAGCCGGACATTTTCGGGAACCAGTAGTACCAGCCGGCGAAGATGGTGAAAACCGCGCCGAGCGAGAGCACGTAGTGGAAATGCGCCACCACGTAATACGTATCTTGCAGAGAACGGTCGACGCCGGCATTGGCAAGCACCACCCCGGTCACGCCCCCGACGGTGAACAGAAAGATGAAGCCGATTGCCCACAGTAGCGGCGTTTTGAACTCGAGCGAGCCGCCCCACATCGTGGCGATCCAAGAGAAGATCTTCACGCCGGTCGGCACCGCGATCACCATCGTGGCGACCACGAAATAGGCTTGCGCGGCGGTCGACATACCGACGGTGTACATGTGGTGCGCCCACACCACGAACCCGATGCCACCGATCGCCACCATCGCATAGGCCATGCCGAGATAGCCGAACACCGGTTTTTTCGCGAACGTCGCCACGATCTGGCTAATCATGCCAAAGCCTGGCACGATCAGGATGTAAACCTCGGGATGGCCGAAGAACCAGAACAGATGTTGGAACAGGAGCGGGTCGCCACCCCCGCCTGGGGTGAAGAAAGTAGTGCCGAAATTGCGATCGGTGAGCAGCATGGTGATGGCACCGGCGAGCACCGGCATCGCGAGCAGAATGAGAAACACCGTCACCAGCTGCGACCATACGAACAATGGCATTTTGTGCATCGTCATGCCGGGAGCGCGCATGTTGAAGATCGTCGTGATGAAATTGATCGCGCCGAGGATCGACGACGCGCCGGCAAGGTGCAGCGACAGGATGGCAAAATCGACAGCCGGCCCCGGATGGCCCGTGGTGGAGAGTGGCGCATAGATCGTCCATCCTGCGGCCACGCCGGGGGCGCCGGGCTCGCCCTCCACGAACAGCGAGATGACCAGCAGCGTGAAGGACGCCGGCAGAAGCCAGAACGAGATGTTGTTCATGCGCGGAAACGCCATGTCCGGCGCCCCGATCATCAGCGGTATCATCCAATTGCCAAAGCCGCCGATCATCGCCGGCATGACCATGAAAAAGATCATGATCAGGCCGTGCGCGGTCGTGAACACGTTGAACATGTGGGAGTCGTGGAAGAACTGCAGCCCCGGATGCATCAGCTCGAGCCGCATGCCGATCGACAGCACGCCGCCCACCAATCCGCCGAACAATGCGAACACGAGATACATCGTGCCGATGTCTTTGTGATTGGTCGAATAGAGGTAACGCCGCCAACCATGCGGGTGATCGGGGAGGTCCTCGCTGTGAGCTTTCGCGACCGTAGCCATGACTCAAGTCCTTCGAGTTGTCGCCCGCGGCCTATCCGCGCCTGCGCGCGGCATCATCGGGGCGTCGATTGCGCCGCCGCGACCGTGGTGGCCGACGGTGCCTCATCCCGAGCGTATTTCTTCTTTGCCTCTTCGACCCAGGCGGAGAATGCCTGCTCGCTCACGGCACGGACTGCGATCGGCATAAAGGCGTGATCTTTGCCGCACAGCTCCGAGCACTGACCGTAATAGACACCCTCCCGCGTTGCCGTGAACCAAGTCTCGTTGATGCGCCCAGGAACGGCGTCGATCTTGATGCCGAACGATGGCACCGCGAACGAATGGATAACGTCGGAGCCGGTGGTGATCACGCGCACAGTCTTGTTCACCGGCACCACCATTTCGTTGTCGACCGCGAGCAGTCGCGGCTGGCCCTCCTTGCGCTCACCTTCTTTGAGCATCAACGAATCGAATTCGAACTGGCCGTTGTCTGGATAGCTGTAGCTCCAGTACCACTGCTTGCCGGTCGCCTTCACCGTAAGGTCGGCAGGCGGGACATTGAGTTGGAGGAACAGAAGCTTGAATGAAGGAACCGCAATAAACATCAGGATCACGATCGGAATGAGCGTCCACGCGATCTCGATCAGCGTGTTGTGCGTGGTCCGCGACGGAATTGGATTGGTGCGGGCATTGAAGCGCACCATGACGACGACCAGCAATACCAGCACGAAACCGGCGATACCGGTGATGATGTAGAGCAGGAAATCGTGGAACCAGATGATGTTGTCCATCACCGGAGACGCCGACTGCTGCAGTCCTATCTGCCAAGGCGAAGGCTGCCCGAGGCCGGCCAGAGCCGCTTCCCCGCCCATCAAGATGGCAACCAGCGTGATCGCCACTAGGGTCAATCGTTTGAGCACCAACATCGTCGGCATTGCTCCTTCGGATAAGGCTCCAAGGCGCGCTCCGCCGCTCGGAGGTCGCTGCCCGCGTCGAGCGCGACACTCCTCGGTGGGCTCCTCGGCGCGCGTAGCGGGACCTCAGGGGAATCCTGGCCTCTCAAACCACAATTCCGGCCCTATCGCAATGCACACCTTCATATCCCCCATGCGGCCAACGGTCGGCCGATCACCCCCCGGCAAGCGGCCGTTGTTCGACCCTTTCTCGGCCACAATGCGGTTTTATTAATCCTTGACACGTAGCTCCGACCATGGACGGAGGGGGTCGATTCGGCTAGGTCGGGATTAAGCGGGGCACATGCAGGATTCGAGGCGGAGATTATGGGTTCCTTCAGCCCGGGAATGCTTTTTCGCACAATGAGATCATTGCTGGCGGCAACCGCGGTAGTGCTGGCAGTCTCGGCTGGCATAGCCGAGCGCGCCAGCGCGCAGGGCGCGGTCAAGTCGGTTCACAACGACTGGCAAGTCCGCTGCGACACGCCACCCGGCGCCCAGGGCGAGCAGTGCGCGCTGATCCAGAGCGTCACCGCGGAGGATCGCGCTAATGTCGGCCTCACCGTGATCGTGCTCAAGACCGCCGATCAGAAGAGCCGCCTCATGCGCGTTGTCGCGCCTGTCGGCGTGTTGCTTCCGTCCGGCCTCGGACTGAAGATCGATCAGGCCGACGTCGGCCGGGCCGGCTTCGTCCGTTGCCTGCCCAACGGGTGCGTTGCCGAGGTCGTCATGGACGACAATTTGATCAAGCAACTACGCAGCGGCCAGACTGCGACATTCATCATCTTCCAGACGCCCGAAGAAGGCATCGGTTTCCCGATGAGCCTCAAAGGGTTCGGCGAGGGCTACGACAAGCTGCCGTAAGACCCCCGGCCGGGCGTCCTTCCGCCAAGCTCGATTTAGCGGCGTAGCAACCTCGCAACTGCTGGCGAGGACGACTATCTTTGGCTGAACCGGACGAATGCGGATCCCATCATGGGCTCATCTACCACTTCCCTTCTCGATCGCGCCGGCCTCGACCGTAAGGCCGCGCGCCGACGGCTCGCCCGCGGTCTGGAGGGCGCGGACGACGGTGAGCTTTATCTCGAATATGCCCGGTCCGAGATGCTCGTTTTCGACAATGGGCGGCTCAAGCAAGCAACATACAACACCGACCAGGGCTTCGGACTTCGCGCCGTCAAGGAGGAAGCCGTGGGCTATGCCCATTCCTCCGAGGTCTCGGAGGCAGCGTTGGCGCGCGCGGCGGAGGCGGTGCGCGCGGTCAAGGGCGGCTATTGCGGTGCTTACGCCGAACCGCCGGGGCGGACCAACGTCCGTCTCTATGGCGACGACAACCCGCTCGGAGCGCCGGCTTTCGAAACCAAGGTGAAGCTCCTGGAGACCATCGACGCCTACGCCCGAGCGAGGGACCCCCGCGTGCGACAGGTTTCGATCTCATTTGGCGCGAGCTGGCAAGTGATCGAGATCCTGCGCGGCGACGGCGAAAGCTATCGCGATGTGCGCCCGCTGGTGCGTGTCAATATCTCCGTCGTCGTCGGCAAAGGTGATCGTCAGGAAGCAGGCAGCCACGGCTATGGCGGACGCGAGGATTTTTCCCATTTCCTCACAACGCAAGCCTGGCAGGCCGCGGCTGATGATGCGGTGCGCCAGGCGTTGGTCAACCTCGAAGCGGTGCCGGCGCCAGCCGGCGAGATGGACGTGGTGCTCGCTCCTGGCTGGCCCGGCATCATGCTGCACGAGGCGGTGGGGCACGGGCTCGAAGGCGACTTCAATCGCAAGAAAACTTCTGCATTCGCCGGTCTGATGGGACAGCGCGTCGCGTCGAAGGGCGTCACCGTCGTCGACGACGGCACCATCGCGCAGCGACGGGGCTCGCTCTCGATCGACGACGAGGGCACGCCGACCAGTCGCACGGTGCTGATCGAGGATGGCGTCCTTGTCGGCTACATGCAGGACCGTCACAACGCACGTCTGATGGGCATGAAACCCACGGGCAATGGTCGCCGGCAAAGCTATGCCCATGCGCCCATGCCACGCATGACCAACACTTACATGCTCGCCGGCGAGCATGCAGCGGGTGAAATCATCGCCTCGGTCAAGGACGGCATCTATGCCGT
>VAZL01000403.1 GCA_005883445.1 Alphaproteobacteria bacterium
CGATCGAAGCGAAGGCGGTGCGCGGATCGACGATGGTCACATCGTAGCCCAGGAGCCTCGCGATCGGCGCCAGCGCCTGACTGATGTGCACGGCGCCGGTGATGACGAGCTGCGAGGGCGGAACGTGCACGGTGAGGAAGATTTTGCCTGCCGGCGTTTCCGCCATCCCGCTCTTGCCGCGGCGGATGTGCTTCTCGATGACGTCCTTGAGCGGATCGCGTGCCACATCGGCGGCCTTGACCAGCCGCTGCTCGCCGCTCGCCACATCGGTGACCACGACCGCGGCGCGGCGCGCCGCGCGTTCGGCGTTGAGGGCTCTAAGGATGTCCAGCTTCATGACCGCTCCGCGAACAGCGAATAGTTGCTCACCCTTCGCGTTCGCTATTCTCCCGCACTATTCCAACTTCTCCACATAGACCCGGATGGTGCCGCCGCAGGACAGACCGACCTTCCATGCGGTCTCGTCGGCAACGCCGAATTCGAGCGTCTTTGGCTTGCCGCTCTCGATCACGTCGAGCGCTTCGGTCACCACCGCGCCCTCGACGCAGCCGCCCGAAACGCTGCCGAGGAAATTGCCCTGATCGTCGATCACCAAATTCGAACCCACCGGCCGCGGCGCCGAGCCCCAGGTCTCGACCACGGTCGCGAGCGCGACCCCGCGTCCCTTCGCCCGCCAATCCTCCGCCGCCCGCAGGATGTCTTCATCGCGCGCGAACATGTGCTCCTCCATTGCCTCGGCCCTCACCCGCGCGGCTTGCCGGGAGGCCATCATTCCCCTTCAACGCGTAGATGGATTGCGCGAGCACCCCCGGCAATGACCATCACGCGACCTTGTCCAACCAGGCCTTTGGATCGCCGGCACGGCCCTGCGCGGCAGAGAGCGCGCGCACCAGATCCGCCATGGATTGCAGATTGTGGATCGGCCGCAATTCGTCAACATGCGGCAATATGGTCCGGATGCCCTTGGCCTTGGCCTCGAAACCCGAGAAGCGCAGCAGCGGATTGAGCCAGATCAGCCGCCGGCAGGAGCGGTGCAACCGGTCAATCTCGAAAGCCAGCCGGTCGTCAGGGTCGCGCTCAAGTCCGTCGGTGATGAGCAGCACGATCGCGCCCTGCGTGAGCACCCGCCGCGCCCATAGCTTGTTGAAGGCATGCAGCGAGCTCGCGATGCGCGTGCCGCCCGACCAATCGGCGACGCTCCCCGCCACCGCAGCGAGCGCTTCGTCGGGATCCTTGGCCTTGAGCGCACGCGTGACATTGGTGAGCCGGGTGCCGAACAGAAACGTGTGGACGCGTTTGCGGGCATCCGTCACCGCATGCAGGAAATGCAGGAACAGCCGCGTGTACTGGCTCATTGAGCCGGAAATGTCGAGCAGCGCCACGAGCGGCGGGGACTTCGACCGCGGCCCGAGATATTTGAGGTCGATCACCGCACCACCGGCTTTCAGGCTTGCGCGCAGCGTGCGGCGGATGTCGACGAGATGACCGTGACGATGAGGAGCGAGACGTCGCGTCTTCACCTCGTCGAGCGACAGCACCAGGCGCTTGATCGCGTCCTTGGCGGCGGCGATCTCCGCCGCCGTCATCTGCGCAAAATCCTTCTTCTGCAGCACCTCGCGATCGGACACCGTGAGACGCGCGTCGACCTCGACTTCCGGCGGTTTGCGCTCGGCTTCAGCAAGGCTCGAGAACAACGCCTCCTGGATGCGCTGCGCCCCGGGCGGCGGCTTCTCGTCTTCACGCGGCGGCGCCTGCGGCAGCATGGCCGCGAGCAGCTTGTCGAGCATGCCGCGGCGGCGAAAGAAGATGCGGAACGCCTGCTCGAAGATGAGCGAGTGCTCGTGGCGCTTCACCAATACCGCATGCAGCGTCCAATAAAAATCGCCGCGCGCGCCGACGCCCGCCGCCTCGACGACGATGTTTTCGGCGAGACGGCCGCTGCCCCTCCCGCCCTGATCACGAGGATTTTCCGACCCGCGGACGTGATCGGCGGCGAGGACCGGTCGAGGAGTGAAGGAAAAAAATCGATGCATGACGTTTTGGTCGAGCGTTTACTCGGCCGCGCGCAGGTCCGCGCGCACCTCGTCGATGAGCTCCTTGGCCTTCGTCCCTTCGATGCGCGCGATATCGTCTTGATATTTGAGCAGCACGCCGAGCGTGTCGGAAACCGTCGAGGGGTCGAGCGTCGCGACGTCGAGCTCGGCCAGCGCAGCCGCCCAGTCCAGCGTCTCGGCGACGCCCGGCGCCTTGAACAGATCCTCTTTGCGCAGTGCCTGCACGAAATGCACGACCTGCTCGGACAAAATCTTGCCGATGCCCGGCACCTTGGCGCGCACGATCTTCAATTCGCGCTCGGCCACTGGATAGCCGACCCAGTGATAGAGGCAGCGGCGCTTGAGCGCGTCGTGAATTTCGCGGGTGCGGTTCGACGTGATCACCACGATCGGCGGCTGCGCGGCCTTGACCGTACCGAGCTCTGGGATCGTGACCTGGAAGTCGGCGAGCACCTCCAAAAGGAATGCCTCGAAGGCTTCGTCGGCGCGGTC
This sequence comes from Alphaproteobacteria bacterium, assembly GCA_005883445.1. Lineage (GTDB taxonomy): Bacteria > Pseudomonadota > Alphaproteobacteria > Rhizobiales > Xanthobacteraceae > VAZQ01. The sequence goes on from VAZL01000403.1 coordinate 2,547, forward strand.
GAGTTCGTCGATCAGCAGCACCGGAGGCCCGGCCGGATCGGGCTCGAGCGCCTGCAGCAGCGGTCGCTTGATCAGAAAGCGCTCCGAGAACACGTCATGCTCGAGCCGCTCGCGGTCGTGCGCGCCTTCGGCCTCGGCGACGCGGATCGCGATCATCTGCGCGGCATAGTTCCACTCGTAGACGGCCGCCGAGACGTCGAGACCCTCATAGCACTGCAGCCGGATGAGGTGACGCCCGAGCGTCGATGCGAGCACCTTGGCGATCTCGGTCTTGCCGACGCCGGCCTCGCCTTCGAGGAACAGCGGCCGCCCCATCTTGAGCGCGAGAAAGAGCACGGTCGCGAGCGACCGGTCGGCGAGATAATCGGCCGCCGCGAGCAGATCGAGGGTGGCGTCGATCGAAACGGGTAGCGAACGCGGCGTCGGTGTCATAGCGGCGAACTTATAGCCCGACCTCGCCGGGCTTGTCCTGCCAAGAACGCAGACGTGGGCCGCTTCCAGGGATCAGGAGTTGGGGCGGGAGTAGGTTGACCCGTGTCGGCCGCCTCCGTTCACCCCGCCGCCGCGACCGCTCGCCGCGCCAGCACGCCGATGAGGTGTGCCCGGTACTCGGCGCTGCCGTGGATGTCGCTCGCCATGCCGTCGGCCGGCACGCTCAATCCTTCGAGCGATTTCACACCGAAGCGTTTCTTGAGCGCCTGCTCGAACGCACTCACGCGAAATACGCCATTCGCACCCGCGCCGGTCACCGCCACGCGGATCTCCGAACCGCGCTTCGACACGAACACGCCGACCAGCGCATAGCGCGAGGCCGGATTGGGAAATTTCACATAGGCCGCCTTATTGACCTTGGGGAACTGGACCTTGGTGATGATTTCGTCGGGCTCGAGCGCAGTCTCGAACAGGCCCTTGAAGAATTCGTCGGCAGGGATGCGCCGCTTGTTGGTGATGATGGTGGCGCCAAGCCCGAGCGCGGCTGCCGGATAATCCGCGTTGGGGTCGTTGTTGGCGATCGAACCGCCGATCGTGCCACGGTGACGGACGGCGGGATCCCCGATCTTACCGGCGAGCTCGGCCAAGGCGGGAAAGTTCTCTTTGACGACCGGCGAGGTTTGGACCTCGACGTGAGGCGTCATGGCACCGACGATGAGGGAACGCCCTCTCATCTCGATGCCGGTCAGACCCTCGACTTTCGACAGGTCGATGAGATGCTTCGGCCCGGCCAGGCGCAGCTTCATCGTCGGGATCAAGGTGTGACCGCCGGCCAGCAGCTTGGCTTCCTCTTGCTTGGCCAGCAGGCTCGCGGCCTGCCGCACCGTCGCCGGCCGGTGTTGGGTGAATGCGTACATCGTGAGCGCTCCTATGCCGCCTCGCGTCTGTTGTTGGCTTTCTGCAATGCCTGCCACACCGTCTGCGCGGTCGCAGGCATTGCCAAATCCTCGCTGCCGATCGCGTCGGTGATGGCGTTGATGACCGCTACCGGCGCCGCGATCGCGCCCGCCTCGCCGCAGCCTTTGATGCCGAGCGGGTTCGACGGCGACGCCGTCTTGGTCATATCGACCTTGAGCACCGGCAGGTTATCGGCGCGCGGCATGCAATAGTCCATGAGCGAGCCGGTGACGAGCTGACCGTCCTTGTCGTAGACCGCGCCCTCGAGCAGCGCCTGGCCCACGCCCTGCGCGATGCCGCCGTGCACCATGCCGTCGACGATCATCGGGTTCATCACGTTGCCGACGTCGTCCACCGCGAGGTAGCGCAGCACCTTCACCTGACCGGTGTCGCGATCGACCTCCACCACGCAGGCGTGGGCGCCGAACGGGAAGCAGAAGTTGGACGGATCGTAGAACGACGTCTCCTCCAGCCCCGGCTCCAGCCCCTCCGGATACTTGTGGGGCACGTATGCGGTCAGCGCGACCTGCCCGAACGGCACCGCCTTGCCCGGGAAGCCCTTCACCTGGAACTGGCCGTTGGCGTACTCGATGTCGCCGGGCGAGGCCTCCAGCAGGTGCGCCGCGATCTTCTTGCCCTTCTCCTTGATCTTGTTCAGCGACATCAGGAGCGCGGTGCCGCCGACCGAGGCCGACCGGCTGCCGTACGTCCCCATCCCGAACGGGATGGCGCCGGTGTCGCCGTGCACGATCTCGATCTGCTCCATCGGGATGCCGAGCTCGTCGGCCACCAGCTGCGAGAAGGTCGTTTCGTGCCCCTGTCCGTGCGAGTGCGAGCCCGTGTACACCGTGACCCCGCCGGTCGGATGCACGCGGACCTTGCCCGACTCGTAGAGCCCGGCCTGGGCGCCGAGCGAGCCGACGACCTTCGACGGCGCGATCGAGCAGGCCTCGATGTACGTCGAGAATCCGATGCCGAGGAACCGGCCCTGCTTGCGGGCGGCCTCCTGGTCGCTGCGGGCCTTGCGGTAGTCGAGCATGCGGAGCAGCTTGTCGAAGGCGGCCGCGTAGTTGCCGCTGTCGTAGTTGAGCGCGACCTGCGTCTGGAAGCCATTGTCGAACTTCGGGATGAAGTTCTTCCGGCGGATCTCGACGGTGTCCATCTTCAACGCGGCGGCGCCGGCCTCGATCATGCGCTCCAGAAGATAGGCGGCCTCGGGCCGGCCGGCGCCGCGGTAGGCGTCAACCGGCGTGGTGTTGGTGAAGACGCCGGTCACGTGGGCGTGGATCGCCGGGATCGTGTAGACGCCGTTGAGCAGCGTCGCGTAGAGGTACGTCGGCACCGCCGGCGCGAACGTGGATAGGTACGCGCCCATGTTGGCGATGGTCTTCACCCGCAGCCCGACGATCTTGCCGTCGGCGGCGAAGCCCATCTCCGCCTCCGTCACGTGGTCGCGGCCGTGGGCGTCCGTCTGGAACGCCTCGCGCCGCGTCGAGGTCCAGCGCACCGGCCGCTTGATCTGGCGGGTCGCCCACGAGCAGATCGTCTCCTCGTTGTAGAGGAAGATCTTGGAGCCGAAGGCGCCGCCCACGTCGGGCGCGATCACCCGGACCTTCTGCTCGGGGATGCCGAGCACGAAGGCGGCCATCAACAGGCGGTGGACGTGCGGGTTCTGCGAGGTGACCCACAGCGTGAGGTCGCCGGTGGCGGCGTCGTAGCGTGCCAGGCACGCGCGCGGCTCCATGGGATTGGCCACCAGCCGCTGGTTGACGATCTTCTTCTTCACCACGCGGGCGGCGTTGCGGAAGGCCGTGTCCACGGCGCCGGCGTCGCCGATCTGCCACTTGAAGGCGACGTTGGACGGGGCGACCTCGTGGATCTGCGCGCTGGTCCTGGCGTCGGCCTTGTCGGTCGCACTCACCGCCGGCAGCACGTCCCACGTCACCTTCACCTTGTCGGCGGCGTCCAGGGCGGCATCCTCCGTCTCGGCGATGACGACCGCGACGGGGTCACCGACGTAGCGGGCGGCGTCGCTCGCCAGCGGCATGTGCGGCGGCACCTTGAGGTCCGGCAGCAGCCAGCCGCACGGCAACGAGTTGACGCCGGTCATGTCCTTGCCGGTGAAGATGGCCACCACCCCGGGATGCTTGGCGGCGGCGGTGGTGTCGATCTTCTTGATGCGCGCGTGGGCGTGCGGGCTGCGGACGAACACCGCGTGCGTCGTGCCGGGCAGCTTCACGTCGTCGACGTAGGTCCCGCGTCCGGTGATGAATCGCGGGTCCTCGCGCCGCTTGATCGACTTGCCGATCAGGCGCTCGATGGTCGCCGTCGCCATGGCCCTTCCCTCACTTCTTCCCGGCCATCTGCTCGGCCGCCCACTGGATCGCCTTCACGATGTTGTGGTAGCCGGTGCACCGGCAGAGGTTGCCTTCGAGCTGGTGGCGGATCTGCTCTTCGGACGGCTTTGGATAGCGCTCCAGCATCTGATGGGCGGCCAGGATCATGCCGGGCGTGCAGAAGCCGCACTGCAGGCCGTGCTTTTCCCAGAAGCCCTGCTGGATCGGATGAAGCTCGCCGTTCTTGGCCAGCCCCTCGATCGTCGTGATCTTGGCGCCGTCGCACTGCACGGCGAAGAAGTTGCACGCCTTCACCGCCTGGCCGCCCATGAGGATCGTACACGCGCCGCACTGGCTCGTGTCGCAGCCGACGTGGGTGCCGGTGAGCCCCACCGTCTCGCGGATGTAGTGCACCAGCAGAAGTCGCGGCTCCACTTCGTGACTGTACATCTGGCCGTTGATCGTCATCTTCACTGGGAGTTTCACGACTCGTCCTCCACATCGTGGCGGTTAGACAACGCGGCGCCTCGCGGGGAGAGAGCGTAAGGCCGGGCAGGGCCGGGTGTCAATCACATGGGGGGCCCCGAAATGGCCCCCCAAACCCCCCAGACGCTCGGGGCACCCCGGCGGAGCCGGGGCGCCCCTCGATCACGCGTTTTCGATCAGGGGGGCAGATCGGCCGGGCGGCCCGGGGGGCCGCCCCGCGATCACTCCTCGCGTGACGTGGCAGCGACGCGCGGTGCTGGGCCGCGCAGATCGGCGGGCGGCCCGGCGGCCCGGCCGCCCGCGATCAGTCCCCGCGTGGCGTGGCACCAACGCGCGCCGCTCGCCTGCAGATCGGCGGGCGGCCCGGCGGCGCGGCCGCCCGCGATCGGTGCCTGCGTGGCGTGGCACGGACGCGCGTCGCGCGCCCGCCGATCGGCGGGGCGGCCCGGCGGCCGGGGCGCCCCACGATCACGCCTCGCGATCATTCCCTGTCAGGCGATGCGCAATGGGGGTGTTAGTAGGCTGAAGAGTGCAGGCCGGGTGGCCTGTCGTGGTCGTCGTCGGGGCGCTCGACATCGTCGATCTCGGGGGTGGAGACGGCGACGACCTCGCAGTCCTCGAGGGCGATGAGGCGATGGAGGCGACGGGGCGGCACGTGCTGGGCGTCGCCGGAGGCGAGCCACAGCTCGCGCAGCTCGCCGTCGGTGTCCTCCAGCACGAGAATCAAGCGGCCACTGCGGACGAGGAAGCTCTCCTCCCGCTCGACGTGGTACCGCAGCGAGAGCTCGTGGCCGCGGCGGATGTAGAGGACCTTGCCCGCGTAGCGCGCCGTGAGGGTCCACAGCATCTCCCAGCCCCAGGGCCGGGGGACGCCGCGGCGACCCTCGCCGAGCACATCGGCTCTCATCGCTCGACATGACTGCAAGCGTCCTGCCGAACGGAGCGTCAGCCCAGCTGCCGCCGCCCGTCGGCGCGCGCCTGATCGAGCACCTCGCGCACCGGCAGCGACTTCTCCCGGGCGACGCGCACGACCTCGGCGAACTCCGGCGTGACGGTCACCACGCGTCCGCCGAGACGGGACACCTTGAACGGGAGGGCGCCATAGGCGGTGGGAATCGTGACCATCTCACGCTCGAGCCGCGCCCGCGCCACCTCGCTCCAGCGGACGCCGATCGTCGAGGACTCCTCGAAGAGCACGCGTGAGAGGTCGCCGACGCGCTCCGGCGGGCAGAGGGCCGTCAGCACGGTGCCGGGGCGACTCCGTTTCATGACGACCGGAGTCAGGAACACGTCGAGGGCTCCCGCCTCGAAGAGGCGGTCCATCAAGGGCTCGTAGAGCTGCGGCGACATGTCATCGATCGTCGTCTCGACCTGGGCCACCGTCTCCGTCGCGCCACCGGCCGCCACTGCGCCGACGAAGCACCGGAGCACGTTGGGCAGCTCGGGCCGGTCGGCGGTGCCGGCACCGTAACCGACGCGCTCGATCGTCATGGCCGGCAGACGCCCGGCGCCGGCCGCCAGCGTCGTGAGAATCGCCGCGCCCGTCGGCGTCACCA
>VAZL01000914.1 GCA_005883445.1 Alphaproteobacteria bacterium
CCCGGGCCGAGCCCGACCACGGCAAGCCGGCCGCTCATGGCCGTCTCTCCCAGCCCGGCACCAGCACGATGGCAAAATAAGGAGCGCAGTCGTCCGCCTTGGCGGCGAGCGGGATCGCCCGCTCATCTGTCATGGTGCCGCGCTCGACGTAAACGGCGCGAGCGAGGCGGCCGGTCCGTTCGAGGGCGCGGCGCACCTTGGGCAGATTGCGTCCGAGCTTGATCACGACGACGGCGTCGGTCTCGTTAAGGCGCCGCTCCAGCTCGTCTTGCGCAAGCGTGCCGGGAAGCACCGAGAACACGTCGTCGCCCTGCGCCATTGGANNAAAGCGGTGTGCCAACCGCACGTGCAGGTGCATGTAGGAACCATAGAACAGCGGGTCGCCCTCACAGACCACCGCCACCAGGCGACCATCATCGAGATAGGAGGCCACGTCACGTGCGGCGGCGTCGTAGAACGCGCGGACGGCGTCGCAATAGGGTGCTTCGTCCCTCGGCAGCTCGGTGGTCACTGGAAACGTAAGCGGCAGTTCGCAGATGCCGGGTTTGAGGTAGCGTGCGGCGATGCTCCGAGCGTTTCCGGAGTTGCCGGCTTTGGTAAAATGCGCGACCACGTCGGCCTGTTCCAGCACGCGCACCGCCTTGAGCGTGATCAGCTCGGGATCACCCGGTCCAACGCCGACGCCGACGAGTTTTCCGGGCGCGCTCATATTCCGGCCCTCGCAAGCGCATTGACGGCGGCTGCCGTCATCGCGCTTCCACCCATTCGCCCCAGCACGGTGAGAAATGGAACACCGCGCGAGTCCGCCGCCAACGCGTCCTTCGCCTCGGCGGCACCGACGAAGCCAACCGGCATGCCGAGAATCGCGGCGGGCTTCGGCGCGCCGGCATCGAGCATTTCCAGCAAACGAAACAAAGCGGTCGGTGCGTTGCCGATCGCTATCAATGCGCCGCCGAGGCGATCTTGCCACAAGTCGAGCGCGGCGGCCGAGCGGGTTGTGCGAAGGTCTTCGGCCAGCCGCGCCACGCGCGGATCGTGCAACGTGCAAAGCACGTCGTTTTGTGCCGGCAGGCGCACGCGGGTTACGCCGTGTGCCACCATCTGCGAGTCGCACAGGATGGGCGCGCCGCGCGCGAGCGCTGCGCGCGCCGCGCCGACGAGACCTGCGCCAAACACGATCCGGCTTGCCACCTCGACGCAACCGCAGGCGTGAACCATGCGCACCACCACGTCGGCCTCCTCCGCCGAGAAACGCGAGAGGTCCGCCTCGGCCCGAATAATGGCGAACGAGCGCTCGTAGATGCGGCCGTCGTCGCGAAGATAGTCGAGCCGCTCAGGCACCGATGGCCTCGCCGAGGAGCAAATGCATGAGCTGCGCGCGGTCGAGGCGAGACAGCACCTCGGCGGCGCTTTCGTCTGCCGCACGCAGGCGTCGCACGCCATCCGCGCATCGCGAGAGCGCGCCCGGCAATGCCTCCGGCATGAGCATCACCAGAGGCTGATCGCGGGCGGACCCATTCACCAGCACGCCACACCGGCCTTCGATGCCAACGACCGTCAGCGGCGCGGAGCGCGGACAGGCGCAACCCTTGGTGCATCCCGACAGATGCACCATTGGCGTGTCAGCGCCGGCGACGGCCACCTTCGCAAGGCTCGGTGCGAGCGCGCGCGTGGAAATTTCCGCTGAAGCGCAGATCGGCGCGCCCGCGCAAGCGACGACCTGGCGGCGCGGATCATCCACGCGCACGATGAAGCCAAGCCGTTGCGCGATGTTCGCCAGATGCCCGGCGCCATTTTCAGTGACGCCCACGACGAGGAGCGCGCGGCCCGGTGCGGTACGATAACCCGTCGCGCCCGACTCCGCCGCCGCGCGTGCGAGCTCCTCGAGTGCGGCGGAATGCGCATGACCGAAGGGGAGACCGAGGCCGATCGCCAATCGGCCCTCGCGCAGCGTATGCGTGCCGAGAGGGTCGGCTGCTGGCCGCCGCAGCGGCCCCGGGAGATCGACGAGGATATCGGCGATCTCCCGGCGAAACGCC
>VAZL01000404.1 GCA_005883445.1 Alphaproteobacteria bacterium
CGATCTTGTTGGAAAAATTCTCGGTGAACCAGAGGTCGCCATCCGGCGCCACGGCGACGCCGCGTAGCGAAGCGTCCGGGGTCTTCACCGGCCATTCGGTGACGCGGCCTTGCGCGTCGATGCGCCCGAGCGCGTTGGCCTTGGTCTCGACGAACCAGATATTGCCGTCGGGATGCGCGGCCATGGCGCGCGGCTCGCTATTCGGCGTCGGGATTTTGTATTCACTGACATGACCGTCCACGCTGATCCGGCCGATCTGGCCGGCTTGGTATTCGCTGAACCAGAGTTCGTCATCGCGCACCACCAACGAAAGCGGACGGCAGTCTGGCGTGAGACCGTTCGAAAATTCCGTCACCGCGCCGCCGGGCGTGATGCGGCCGATGCGACTGACATGGCCTTCGGAGAACCATACATTTCCCCCATCGGCCGCAGGTGCGATCCCGATCGGTCGGCTATTCGGCGTCAGCGTATCGAATTCGATGAAGCTGCCATTGCCGGGATTCATTCTGCCGATTTTGGATGTCCCGCTTTCGCAGAACCAGAGGTGTCGGTCCGGACCGAATACGATGATGTACGGTTTGCTCTGCGGCGTCGGAATCGGATGCAGAACGATCTCAACGTCAGCCATCGACCAACATCCTTGTGTTGCCGAAGAGGAGAGTGAAGGGGTTGTGCGCTCGCGTGCCGCAGATTCGCCCGACCGCGGACCTTCCACCGACAAACGCGCCTTACCCATGCGACCGCCGCGTGCTGGCACCTGCGCGATCAAATGGAAATGCCGAACAGCCGTGCCGCGTTGGCACCTAGAATCGCGTCCTGCTCCTTCTTCCCGATTTTCTTGGCGAGGCGGACATATTCGACCGGCCGCTTTTCCGCAAAAGGATAGTCGGAAGCCAGCATCACGTGGCTCGATGGGACCTTGGTTACCAGGAATTCCAGCATGTCCGGATTGAACAGCACGGTGTCGTAGAAGAAGCGCGTCAGGTAGCTGCTGAAATCGCCCTTGAGATGCGGGGAACGACCATAACGATAATCGTTGTCGTGCCGCCCGGTGTAGAAGGGCAGATATCCGCCACCGTGGGCGACCATGATTTTCAGCTTGGGAAACTGGTCCATGATCCCCTCATAGATCAACGACGACAGTGCGTAGGCCTCTTCCAGGGGCTGCCCGACCGTGATCATCAGTCGATTGCGAAGCATGCGTTTGTCGGTATTTCCCGCGGGGTGGACGAAGATCACCGCGCCGAGCTCTCCCCCCTTGGCCCAGAACGGCCGTAGTCGCTCGTCGCCCAACTCGACCCCGTTTACATGGGATGAGATGATGGCGCCGCGCAGATCGAGATCCCGCACGCAGCGTTCGAGTTCGGCCGCCGAGAGCGCCGCGTCGTGCAGCGGCAGCGAGGCGAGCCCCACCAGCCGGTCCGGGTGGTGCGCCACCGCTTCGGCGACGCGATCGTTGCCGAAACGGTCCATCTTGAGCGCTTCCTGCGGCTCCATCTCATAGGTGCATTGCTGCATGATGCTCGGGCTGATGACCTGAATGTCTACGCGCGCGCGTATTGCGAATGTTCGTAGGTCAGCTTCATCACTTCCGGTACGAGGACGTGGGCGTGTACATCGATGACGGTGGGCCTTGGAGTTGGACCCCGCGGTCTCGCCGGTTTGGCCGTTGCGCGTGTGGATTTGGTCGATTTGGAACGGGCGAGTCGCTCGGCTGCGCGCCTAGGCCGCTTGCGCCGCTTGACTGATGTCGCCATGGTCGAATCGTCCTCCGGTGCGTGCGGGCGAGCAGACCTCATCGCGGCGGGATGATCGGCACCAGCAAGAACGAGTCCTTGTCGCCGCCGGAATAAATCGTGTTCTCCCCGATATTGTAGTCGGCGTGGTAATGCGTATACGGGGCGCTGCCGATGCCGTCGCGCGGCTGGATGTCGAGGCGGATGCGGTGGCCTTTTCTGAACACCATCGAGGTCGGCCAAACCTCCACCTGCACCTCGACGATCTCATTCGGTTTGAGCCACTGGCGCCGCAGGTGCTTGTGATAGGGCCGATAAGGAAGCGACAATTCGGGGTCAAGCTCGCGATGCGAAACCCGCAGCCAACCCTTCGCTACCGGCACCGGCTGCCCTTGTTGCCCGATCTCCAGCACGTCATTGCCGTCGGGGTCGATGTTGCGCAGCGTCAGGAATAAATCCATGTCCTCGGTCGTGCTCGACACCCAGAGCTGAGCGGCGAGCGGACCGGTGATTTCGGTGTCCTGCTCGAGCGGCGGCGTGACAAACGAAAGTCCGCCTCCGCCGCCGGCGGCAAGCGAGGTCGAGGACGCCGAGGCGTGGCCGGCATGCGACGCGCCGCTCGCGGCATAGCTCCGCCGGGCGAGCACGGAGGGTTTGGCCTTCGCCAGCGTGCCGGCGATGCCGTCGCTCCCGGCATCCGGCTTGGACAGGTCGAGGTAGAGCTTGGTCCATTGGGTGCGCGCGAGCGGCCACTCGTTCTCGTCGCGGAAACGGTATGCGCCGTGACCGGTGCGGATCGCGAGTTTGACCGGCGGTTCCTGCATCACGCCGTTGTCGATGTCCTTGAGCCAGTGGTCGAAGAAGCGAAGTTGGTCGCGCCGCCCATCCTCGCTGTAGAAGGGGTGATAATGCGTGCCGCAATGGATGCGCAGCTTCTTGTGCTTCGAGGCGGCGCGCATGTAGGCCTCGGTGGCGCCGCGCAGGTGCAGCCCCATGCCGGACCAGTTACCGACCGCCCACATGGGAAGATCGATCTTGTCCCATTGCGCCTGCTGGCTCTTGAATGCCCCGCTGTCGAGGCTGTTGCGCATGAAGCGCCACAGCACGTTGTCCTGAAACGTGTCCGGATTGTTGCGGTAGGCGCGACCGAGCAGGTGATGCGCCATGTGGGTCGTGAACCAGCCGACGATAAAGCCCGAGCCGAAGATGCCGCCATGATAGAGGATGTCGCGGTACTGGTCGGCAGCACCTTCCCACGGCACGATGCAGGTGAGCGACGGCGGCTTGAGGTTTGCCACCCACCACTGGGTGCGGGCGAAGAACGAGATGCCGATGGTGGCGACACGGCCGTTGCTCCAGGGCTGATGGCCGGCCCATTCGATCGCATCGTAGAAGTCGATCGCCTCCTGCGGTGAATAGAGCACGGATTGCCCGGGCGACTTGCCGGAGCCGCGCTCGTCGACCCGCACGCAACAATAGCCGCGCGGCACCCACCATTCCGGGTTCACGGTCTCCCAGTTCATGTGGGGGTTGGGCTTCTCTTCCAGATCGGGCGGCGGGATCCAGAGCTTGTCCTTCTGGTAGATGCCCATGTTGATCAGTACGGGAAAATGCCCGTCACCATCCGGCCGAAAGACGTCGGCCTTGAGTTTGGCGCCATCCCGCATTGGGATGTCGACGTCCTTCTCGATCTTCATCTTGTATCGGGGTTCGGACGTCTCTTCGCGGGCCGCGACTTGCTCTTGCACGGTACCTCCCAACGATCTCGCTTGTGCGTCCAACGCTATCAGAGAGCGAAGCTTGCGGCTATGCAGGCGGAGGCCGGACACATCACGCCGAGCCCCACACCTCGCGCGCGGTCTCGACCACGAGGCGGAGCTTGGCGAGTTCGCCCTCCTCGTCCATGGTGTTGCCGCCGATGCCGCTGGAAAATCCGCATTGCGGGCTCAGGGCGAGCTGCTCCAGCGGGGCGTGCTTGCTCGCCTCGTCGATGCGATGCTTGAGCTCGTCCTTCGATTCGAGCTTGGCGCTCTTGGTCGTGACCAGACCGAGGACGGCCGCCTTGCCCCTGGGCAGAAAACGCAGCGGTTCAAAGCCGCCGGCGCGCGCGCTGTCATATTCGAGAAAATAGCCATCCATGTTGATTTCGTTGAAGATGAGCTCGGCGATCGGCTCGTAGCCGCCGTCCGCCACCCACGCGCCGGCGAAATTGCCGCGGCATAGATGCATGCACACCGTCATGTCCCGCGGCCGATCCTTGATCGCGGCATTGAGGAGCTTGGCGTAGGTCCGCGGCAGCGTGATCGGGTCCTCGCCGATATTGGCGACTTGCTTGCGCAGCTCCGCATCGCACAGATAGGCGAGATTGACCTCGTCGATCTGCAAATAGCGGCAGCCGGCCGCGGCGAGATCGCGGATTTCCTCGCGGTAGACATGGGCAAGATCATCGTAGAAGGCGTCGATGTCGGGATAGGCCTCGGCATCGATCGCGCCGCGTCCGCCCCGGAAATGCATCACGGTTGGCGAAGGGAGCGTGATCTTCGGCGTCGCCCGCGCGACGGATGCGAGAAATTTGAAATCGTCGACGAAGATTCCCTTGCCGTTGGGCCGCGCGAGCTTGCCGGTGACTTGCATGGTTGGCGGGCTGTGCAGGCGATCGCCTTCGGCCGAATGAAAACGCACGGTGAGCTTGGACGGGATCATTCGCACGTTCCGAAATTTCAGCATGAAATCTCGGTGCCAGGAGTGGCGGTTGTATTCGCCGTCGGTGACAAGCTTGAGCCCGAGCTCCTCCTGCAACCGCACCACGTCACGGATTGCGGCATGCTGGATACGCTTGAGCTCGACATCGGAGATCTCTTTTTTCTCCGCCTTCTCGCGCGCGTCGATGAGAGCGGCGGGCCGGATGAGGCTGCCGACATGCTCGGCGCGGAAAGGAGGCTTGGTGCGTTCCATTGGCGTGGGTCTCCAGTGCAGCGGCCCAGCGACGGCGTCTTGCCGGACGATAGCACACGCGGTCGCGCTCTCATGTAGACTGCGGCGCCGACCTGCGCGTGAAGGACTTGCGGCGAAGGGCCGATCCAACCAGCGGGCGTCGCGCTCGACTAAGCGCGCGCCCTGGGCATAAGAGGACCCGCTTGCGTCCGTCCCGGCGCTCGACGAAGCAACCGACGGAGAACGAAATGAAGGCTGCCGTTGCGACTGAAAACGGACTGGCGCTGCGCGACATATCGCAACCGCGACCGAAGCCCAACGAGGTGCTGGTGAAGGTGCGGGCTGCCGCGCTCAATCGCGCCGATCTCGCCACCTCGCGCGGCCTCCCCCACGGCAGCCACGGTGGGATCGGCGCGGCGGTCGGCCTCGAATGGGCGGGCGAGGTGGTTGAAACCGGTGCCGAGGTGAAGGGCTACAAGCCGGGCGACCGTGTCATGTGCTCGGGCACCGGCGGCTATGCCGAATACGCCGTCAGCGACTGGGGCCGCGTCAACCCGATGCCGAACGGCATGAGCTTCGACCAGGCGGCGACGCTGCCGGTCTCGCTGATCACGCTGCACAACGCCCTCGTCACCGCTGGCCGCCTACGGCCGGGCGAGAGCGTGATGATCCAGGGTGCGAGCTCGGGCGTCGGCCTCATGGGCTTGCAGATCGCCAAGCTCATGGGCGCGAAAATGGTGGTCGGCTCGTCGACCAACGACGCGCGCCGGGCCCGTCTCAAGGAGTTCGGCGCCGACCTCGCCGTCGATACCCGCGATCCGGCGTGGCCTGATACGGTGCTGACCGCGACCGACGGCAAGGGTGTCAATCTCGTCGTCGATATGCTGTCAGGGCCGGTGGTTGCGCAGACCATGAGGGCGACAGCGCTTCTTGGCCGCATCGTCAATGTGGGCCGCCTCGCCGGCATGAAGGCCGAGTTCGACTTTGACCTCCATGCCCTGCGTCGCATCGACTATATCGGCGTGACCTTCCGGACCCGCACGCTCGAGGAAGTGCGTGAGATCAGTCGCCGCATGCACGCCGATCTGTGGCAAGCGGTGACCGCGGGCAAGCTCAGACTGCCGATCGACCGCCGCTTTCCGCTCGACGAGGCTGCGGCGGCGCAGGCGCATATGCGCGAGAACAAGCATTTCGGAAAGATTGTGCTGACGATGTGAGTCGCCCAAACCCAGCGTGCCGCTTCGCGTGCAGCTGCGGCTCGGCGCTCGGAGCACGAATCCATGTCGGCATTGCAACAGCGGGGTCTGCGGATGAGGACTGCAATTCCACATCTGCTCGCGCTGTGCAGTCTAGTCGGCGCCTGTGCGCCGCAGGCACAGGCCGACGCCATCGCCGACTTTTACAAAGGCAGGACGGTGACGGTCGTGGTGAGCTCGAGCGCAGGCGGCGGCTACGACACGCTGGCGCGCGCGCTCGCGCGCTATATGGGCAGGCACATGCCGAGCCATCCTGTTTTCGTCGTCCGCAACATGCCTGGCGCCGGCGGAATGGCCGCCACCAATTTTCTCTACAACAACGCCGACAAGGACGGCAGCGTGATTGGGCTCGTTCAGAACAACACGCCGTTCGAACCGCTGTTCGGCACCAAGGAAGCGCGCTACGACCCCGTCAAGTTCAACTGGCTGGGCTCGCCGAGTTCGGAGACCGCCATGGTACTCATCTGGCACGCGGTACCGGTGAATTCGGTCGCGGAACTCAAGGCACGCGAGGTCGCGGTCGGCGTCTCCGGCGCCAACTCGACGCCCGCCTTCTTCACTCGCCTGTTGAACGCGACGCTGGGAACGAAAATGAAGCCCGTCAACGGCTATCCCGGGCAGAATGACGTGCTGCTTGCCATGGAACGGGGCGAGCTCGACGGCCATCCCAGCGCTTTTTTCAGCTCGCTGCGCTCAACTCGGCCCGCATGGCTGCGCGACAAGACCGCGAAGGCCATCGTGCAATATGGGCCGGAAAAGCTCGCCGAACTCCCCGATGTGCCATTCGCCCCCGATCTCGTCGCAAGCGACGACGACAAGCTGCTGATGCAGGCGGCGTTTGCGCCGCTCACACTCGGCCGGCCGTTCCTCGCGCCGCCCGGCGTTCCGGTCGAGCGCCTGGCCGCGTTGCACGAGGCGTTCGCGGCCACCATGGCGGACCCGGACTTTCTAGCGGAGGGGGAAAAGCTGGGGCTTGGGCTCAACGCGCCCCGCGCCGGCGCACAGATCCAGGAAGTGATGCAGCGTGCCTACCGGAGCCCGCCGCGCGTCATCGATCGATTGCGGCAACTGAACGTTCCGTGAGGGCATTCGCAATTGGGGTCGATCTTTGATCTTTCGGCTGCCGCCGATCGCGATGTTCTCAACTTCAAATTGTCCGCCGGTTCGGCAAGATATTGCGCCCTCGGTATGTTGGGTTGAACGTGCGTGAAATTTTCTCCAAGCTGTCGATGGAGAATTTTCCGCGTGTGGGCGTATACCGTCGCTGTAAAGGAGGGTTCGCATGATCAAGACCAAAGGCATTTTGCATGTGACCATCCCGGTCAGCGACCTCGCTCGTAGTCGCGCCTTCTATACCGAGATTCTCGGCCTCGAATTCGTGGCCCAAGTGCCGAAGGAAACTCCTCATTTCGTGTTCCTCAAATCCGGCGCCGACTATGTCATCCTCGGCCGCGACACCAGCAGCGGGCGGTTTTCCGACATCATCCACCACGCCTTCATGGTCGACGGCGACGCCTACGATGCGACCGTGGCCGAGCTCAAGGCCAAAGGCGTGGACGTCTTCCGCGAGGACCAACGCGACGAAGGCGTGTTCACCGGCCGCAGCGCCTACTTCCACGATCCAGACAACAATGCGCTCGAAGTCATTCATCTCACCAATAGGGCGAAAGGCTGAGATGGTGCGCAGACTCGAGCTCACCCTCGCCTGCGGCGATTACGAGATCGTGCGCGCCTTGAAGGAAGGCATCGTGCGCCCGGAAGGGATCGAACTCACGGTGCTGACCGATATGGCTCCGTCACCGCGGCACTGGCGGTTTCTGCGCGGCCGCGAATTCGATCTCGCCGAGGTGTCGGGCTCGGGTTATGTGGCGGCGCGGGATCAAGATCTTCCATTCCGCGCGATTCCGGTTTTTCCCCACCGGCGCTTCCGTCATGGCTTCATCTTCATCAATACGTCGAAGGGCAT
Source organism: Alphaproteobacteria bacterium (assembly GCA_005883445.1). Taxonomy (GTDB): domain Bacteria; phylum Pseudomonadota; class Alphaproteobacteria; order Rhizobiales; family Xanthobacteraceae; genus VAZQ01. Next base: position 7,893 of record VAZL01000404.1, read on the forward strand.
CAGCGAG
>VAZL01000915.1 GCA_005883445.1 Alphaproteobacteria bacterium
CTGATGAACAGGCCGGCGACGCCCGCCGCCTCGAACGCGCGCACCATTTGCCGCACATTGTTGACGCCACCGAAGCCGGTATCGGCGTCGACATAGACCGGCACCTCGACAGCGGCGCAAATCCGCGCGTAGTGGTCGGCATAGTCGCGCATGTTGGACTGGCCCATGTCGGCCTGCGCCAACATGCTGCCGATGCCGGCGTAGCCGCCCGCCACCAGCGCCTCGAAACCTTCGCTCTCGATGATGCGGGCCGACAACGCGTCATAGGCGCCCGGCATCAGCACGAGGCGCTTGCCCGCCATGATCGCTCTGAGCTTCTTCCTCGCGCTCATGTCTTTGCTCCAAAGTCAAAGCCGGCGGTCGACCGCGGCCTGCAGCCAGGGTTGCCCGGCGGCCGTGCGCTGTTCCCAGCTCGCGATCTCGTCGGCGTGCTTGAGGGTGAGCCCGATGTCGTCGAGGCCTTCGAGCAGGCGCGTGCGGTCGGCGGCGGCGATGGCGAACGTGATATCCGGCCCGCCCGGCCCGCTGATGGTCTGGGTCTCGAGATCGACCGTGAACGGAGCCGCGCCATCCGCCGCGATCACGCGCTGCTCGAACGCCTCCGCCACAGCCGGCGCCAGCACGATCGGCAGCAGGCCGTTCTGCAGGCAGTTCTCGCGATAGATGTCGGCAAAGCTCCTCGCGACGATGACGCGAATATTGTTCGCCAGCATTCCCCACACCGCCGCTTCGCGCGAGGAGCCGGCGCCGAAATTGTGGCCGGTCACGAGAATGCCGGGGTTGCGGAACTGCGGCTGGTTGAGCACGAAGTCGGGATTCTCGCTACCGTCATCGCGCCGGCGCGCGCGCATGAACAACAGCGCTTTGTAGTCGGGCTTGAGGCTTCGCATCGATTGCACCGGCGCGATCTGGTCGGTGTTGATGTCGTCCTTGATGAGCGGGACGGCGATGCCGGTATGGGTCGTGAACGGCTGCATCAGGGCTGCCCCGACATGAGCTGCCGCACGTCGGCGATGCGCCCGGCGACGGCGGTCGCGGCGGCGGTCGGCGGTTGGTGGTCGAGACGCAGCGCTCTCCCGGCTCGCCGCGATCGCCATTGCCGCCGGCGCACATGGAGCAGCCGGATTCGCCCCACAAGAACCCGGCTTCGCGGAATACGCGATCGAGCCCGGCGGCCTCCGCCGCGCGCTTCACCGTGGTCGACCCCGGCACCACCATCGCGATGACACCCGCGGCGACGCGCCGCCCGCGCACCACGTCGGCGGCCGCTTCGAGGTCCGGCAGGCGGCTGTTGGTGCACGAGCCGATGAAGACGCGGTGGACCGGCAGGCCGGCGAGCGCCATGCCGGGCTGCAATCCCATATAGGCGAGCGCGCTTTCGATCGCGGCGCGCCGGCCCTGATCGACGGCGGCAGGATCGGGCACGCGGCCGGAAATCCCGAGCACTTGGCTCGGATCGGTACCCCAGGTGATCTGCGGTTCGAGCGTACTGCAGTCGAGCACGTGTTCGCGGTCGAACTTTGCGCCATCATCGCTCGTGAGCGTGCGCCAATGCGCGAGCGCGCGGTCCCACATCGCGCCTTTCGGGGCAAAGGGCCGTCCTTCGATCCACGAAAAGGCGCCGTCGTCCGCCGCCACGAAGCCCGAACGGCCGCCCATCTCGATGTTGAGGTTGCAAAGCGTCATGCGGCTTTCGATCGTCATCGCGCGCACCGCCGCGCCCGCATATTCCACGACGTGACCGCGCGCGCCGGCGACGCCCAGCTCGGCGATGATGCGCAGCGCCACGTCCTTGGCGGTCACGTGCGCGGCGAGCCTGCCCTCCAGCCGAATCAACATGGACTTCGGCCGCCGCAGCGCCATCACCTGCGTCACCAGGATGTGCGCGAGCTCGCTCGTTCCGCAGCCGAAGGCGAGCGCGCCGAGGCCTCCCACCGTGCTGGCGTGGCTGTCGGGCACCGCGTGGGTCGCGCCCGGCAGCACCATGCCCAGTTCCGGCGCGACCACGTGCGAAATACCTTGCTCCGGGTCGTCGATGTCGAAAAGCCTAATGCGGTTGCGCCGACTGCCGTCGCGCATCGCCTTGAGAAAGGCCGCTCCCGAGGGATTGGTGGTGTCGTCGCGGCCGGGCTTGGTGGCGACGGTGTGGTCCTGCATGGAGAAGGTCAGATCCGGCCTGCGCACGCGCCGGTGCTGCTTCTCCAGTTGTTCGAATGCGTGGGGCGCGTGCAGTTCGTGCAGCACGTGGCGGTCGATATAGATCAGGTCGCGGCCATCGGCGCGCCGCGCCACCAGATGGGCCTGCCAGATCTTGTCGAACAGGGTTTGGGGCATGACGGTTTCGGCCAGTAGCTTTGTGCCGAGATCGCGGTTGCGTCGTCGCTTACGCGTATCTTGGGCGGGCCCCGTGTCGAAGGCAAGCGCAGCCGCCGCAAGTGCGGGCGCGCCAAGCTTCCCGCATCACCAAAAAAATAGCCCCCGACGATGGCCGGGGGCGACGCTTGCGTGCGAAGCTTAAACCAGCCGGACGTTCTTCA
>VAZL01000405.1 GCA_005883445.1 Alphaproteobacteria bacterium
CGACACCGCCTCGGCCACGTTGTCCTGGAGGTATTGAGAGAAGTTGAATTCCACGCCCGGGAAGTCGGTTTCGAGCTTACGCAGGATTTGCGTCGTGAGCGCGTCCTTGTCGAGACCGGGTCGCCATTGGCTCGCCGGCTTCAACGGCGCAAAAAATTCGGCGTTGAAAAAGCCGGCCGCATCGGTTCCGTCGTCCGGGCGCCCGTGCTGCGACACGACCGATTCGACCTCCGGAAAGCTGCCGATCACGGCGCGCATCCGATTGACGTAGCTGTTGCCTTCGTCGAGCGAGATCGTCGACGGCATCGTCGCCCGGATCCACAGGTTGCCCTCTTCGAGCTTGGGCAGGAATTCGAGCCCGAGCGAGCGGATGGCCAAACCCGCGAGCAACAGCAGCACGGTCGCGCCGGCGATGGTCAGCAGCTTGTTCGCGACGGCGAGATGCAACACCGGCCGATACAAACGGTGCAAGACCCGCACCACCCGTGTTTCGGTCTCGTTGACATGCTCGGGCAATAAGATCGCGCTGATCGCCGGGGTAACGGTAAAGGTCGCGAGCAGCCCTCCGGCCAGGGCATAGGCATAGGTCTTCGCCATCGGCGCAAAAATGTGCCCTTCGACGCCACTGAGCGTGAACAGTGGCAGGAAGCCGGCGATGATGATCCCCGCCGCGAAGAAGATCGAGCGATTGACGTCGGCGGCGGCAAGAAAGATTGTCGAGAGCTTGCCCGAAAGGCCATGCACGGAACTGGGATCGCCGATCGGCGCGGCTGCCGCGCTCAAACGGCGATAGATACTTTCCACCATGATGACGGTGGCATCGACGATCAGGCCGAAATCGATTGCACCGACGGAAAGGAGGTTGGCCGACTCACCCCTCAGCACGAGGATACCGACCGCGAAGAACAATGCGAACGGTATGGTGGTGGCGACGATCAGCGCGCTGCGCAAATTGCCGAGAAAGATCCATTGCAAGGCGAAGATCAACAGGATGCCGAACGCCATATTGTGCAGGACCGTTGTCGTGGTGATGTCGATGAGGTCCTTGCGATCGTAGATCCGCTCGATGCGCACGCCGGGCGGCAGAATGTTCGAGCTGTTGATCCGCTCGACTTCGCGCTCGACACGTTTGATCGTCGGCATGCTCTGTTCGCCACGACGCATGAGCACGATGCCCTGGATGATATCGTCGTCTGCGTCCTTGCCGGCGATGCCGAGCCGCGGTTTGTTACTGACTTGCACCGTGGCCACGTCCCGCACCAGGACCGGGTTCCCACCGCTCTGCGTCAGCATCGTGTTGCTCAGCTCCTCCGCCGTGCGGATGAGCCCGACGCCGCGCACCACCGCCGCCTGCGGGCCGATATTGACGGTGTTGCCGCCGACATTGATGTTGCTGTTATTCAGCGCCTGCAGCAGCTGCGGCAGCGTCAGCCCGTAGGCAATCAGCTTGTTGAAATCGACCTCGAGCTCGAAGGTTTTGGTCTTGCCGCCCCATCCGATGACGTCGATGACCCCCGGCACCGCGCGGAACCGCCGCTGCAGCACCCAGTCCTGCAGCGTCTTGAGATCGAGGACGCTGTAGCCGGGGGGCCCAACCAGCCGATACCGGTAGATTTCACCGATCGGGCTGACCGGCGAAATCTGCGGCTGTGCGTTGTTGGGCAGGGCTGGCATTTGCGAGAGTCGATTGAGCACCTGCTGCTGGGCCTGCTCGTAGGTGAAGTCGAATGAGAACTGCAGCTTCACGTCCGAGAGGCCGAAGAGGGAGATAGTGCGCATTGCAGTGAGGTGGGGGGCGGTAGCCACGTTCACTTCGATCGGAATGGTGATGTAACGCTCGATCTCTTCCGCCGACAGGCCTGGACTTTGCGTGATCACATCCACCATCGGCGGCGTGGGATCGGGATAGGCCTCGATGTTGAGCTCGCGGAACGCGATGACCCCGCCGAAGAGGATCATCACGAACAGCACCACCATGGGGACGCGCTGCTTGAGCGAAAAGGCGACGATCCCGTTCATGACGTTGCGTTCGGTCTGCAACCGACCTTCTACGTGCCCGCCGCCACGCGATCGATGAAGAGACTGCCCTTGGTGACCACGCGATCGCCAGGCGCAAGACCTTTGAGCACCTCGACCAGGCTACCATTGGTGAGCCCGACCTTGATCCGCCGCAATTCGATCGCCTTGTCATTGTCTTTGTCGCGCACCACCCAGACGCGGGCAGTTTCGCCCTCGTAAATGATGGCATCGCGCGGGACCGCGACTGCTTTGTCGCTTTCACCGGTGAGAATCTTCACGCTCGCGAACATTTCCGGCTTGAGCAGTCCGGCGTCGTTGTTGACGGTCGCGCGCACCAACAGCCGCCGCGTGGTCGGATCGAGCGCCGCAGCCACGTAGGAAATGGTCGCCGGGAAGGAGCGGTCCGGATAGGCCAGCACGGTGAAATAGATCTGCTGGCCGACGTGCACGATCGGCGCCTCGGTCTCGCGGATAAAGGCCACCACCCAGACGGTGGACAAATCACCGATGATGAAGACCGGATCGGCCGAGCCGCTGCCGACGTATTGGCCCGGCCCGACCTTGCGTTGCACGATCGTCCCCCCGATCGGGGCCGTGATCAGCGTCGCCGGATCGATCGTGCCTTTCTCCTGGAAGTCGGTGATCTCCTGGTCGGTCTTGCCGAGAATGCGCAGCCGGTTGCGTGTCGCCTCCAGCGCGACCTCGGCGGAGCGCACGTCGTTTTCGGCGGCATCGAGCGCGGCGCGGGCGTTTTGCACCTCTTTGAGCGGCACCGCCTTGCCCTCATAAAGCAAGCGCTGACGCTTATCGATGATCTGAGCCAGGTTTTGCGCCGAACGCGCCTTGTTCAGCGCGGTGGCGGCCGAAATGAAATCGTTCTGCGCCTGCACCATGTCGGCGGCTTGGACCGTGAACAGCGGCTGCCCGACGGTCACGGTATCGCCGGGCTTGACGAACAGCTTGATGACCCTTCCGGCATAGGGGGAAAAGATCGGCGTCGAGCGGTCCTCGTCGACCGCGATCTTGCCTTCGGTGACGTGCTCGGACTGAAACACTCGCTGCTGCACCGGCTCGACCGTCAGCGTCGCCCATTGCGCTGGGGTTGGATAGAACACCCCCGTGACTTTCTTGGACTGGCCGTTGGCATCCGGATCGCGCGCGTCGCTGTTGGTGCGCGACTTGGCCACCCAAAAGCCGGCGCCGACGGCGAATACCAAAATCAGGACGAGCAGGACTTGCACGCGAGCGGGCAACGCGCGCGCCCGGGACTGCGGGCGATCGAGATCGCTGGACACTTGGCTTCCAACCTCCGGGGGACGCCGTTCTGGGCTTATGGCCGGTCTATGATATTGATCGGCGTTCCTCTTACCACAATCATACAATGCCTGGGTGAACGGCGCCGACCCACCCAACAATTTTTCCGGGATGTCTCGTGAAGCGGTCGTTGCGCCACGGCAAACGGAAAAGCTTCTGACCCTGAGCATGGTTAAAGCGTTCCTCGGGCTTGACCGTCATCCGTCCGGAATGATCTTTCCGCGACACCCGCTTCGACCGGACCGCGCCAGCGTCGGAGCGATAAGCCTTTCGCCGTCCTGTCCGCGTCACAAGCTCCATATGAGCTTGTTGCTACCAATTCGCAACTATGCCTTGTGTGCTGTAAGCTCTGTGTAAGGTGACCCGCGGCCCCCGTTTCTGTCGGCGGCCGCCGGTCATGATCGCCACTCAGGACCGGGCCCCACGAATTGGCGCTACGCCGGCACGCCGAGCGGCGCTTCTCGCATGCCCGAGGTCGCGGTGTCGGGAAATGCCTCTTTCAGCCGAGGATAGACCTCGCGCGCAAACGTCTTGATCCCGCGCACGGTTTCGTCGTGCTCTAGAAACCCCGCCTGGCCCATGATCAGGAGATGGCCGAAGCCGCCGACGTGGTCGTACATCTGCTTGATCTGGCGGAAGACCTGGTCGGGCGTGCCGGCAAACATGATGCCGGCCTCGATCGCCTTGTCCACGGTCGCGTTCGCTCGGTTCGCCGCATGCTGGTCGACGGCGGCGCCGCGCAGGATTTGCGCGTGCACCGGCGTCGGCACGTAGCCCGGCGGATAGCAAAAGTGCAGCGGCACCTTGTTCGCCGTCATGTACCAGAGCAGCTTCTCGGCGCCGGAGCGCGCCTCGGCCTCGCTCTCGCCGGCATAGACCAGCGCGGCATAGGCGAGCCGGTGGACGGGAACGTCGTGACCGCGGCCGGCCTCGCGCCAGCCCTTGCGGTAGGACTCGTAAATCGCGGGCGTGCCGCGGTATCCGGTCAGGAACGTCGCCTGTACATAGCCACGCGCGCCCACGCGGCCGGCGCCGCCCGGCGTGGTCGTCGACACCCAGATCGGCGGATGCGGCTGCTGATAGGGCCGCGGCCAAATGTTGATGTTGCGGTGATGGAAGAACTGACCCTCGTGGCTCACCGGTCCGTCGTGACTGGTCCAGGCCTTGATGATGAGGTCGATCGCCTCCCATTGCCGCTCGTTCATGCGAACGGGATTGCTGTTCGCCGGCAGCACCTCATAGGGCACGCCGCGCACGAAACCGCATTCGAGCCGGCCTTTTGAGAGCACATCCACCATGGCCATCTCTTCGGCCACACGCACGGGCTGGCGGCGGTTGGCGACGGGATTTCCCAGGATCAGCAGCCGCGCGGTCTTGGTCAGCCGCGCCAGCGCCGCCAGCACCAGCGGTCCCGCCGGATCGACGCAGGTCGCGGTCTGGTGGTGCTCATTGAGCATGATCTCCACACCCTCGTCTTCGGCCACCAGCCATTCGTCGATGTAGCGGTCGTAGAGCGCGGCGCCCTTCTTCGGGTCGTAAAT